>JAHJJF010000056.1 GCA_018823135.1 Pseudomonadota bacterium | reverse complement strand
CACCCAGGATGACATGGTCATATGCCAGCGCCTCCAGTAATCAGCCGCATTGGTGGCGGTATGCGGGAAATTGAAGTTAATGCTTAAACGGATGCCGAAGAGGCGGGCAACGCCGCGGGCGATTTCGGAATAGGCGGAAAAATCAAGATACAGAGCCACCAGCATACCACTTGCAGAAAAAACGAGTTCCCCGGTCGTAAAACTACCGGGATCAAGAAATGCCGGATAGGCGGCATGAATCAACCTGTCTGCCACAACGATCTTTTTCAGCAATCCCCAGAGAATGAGTCGTATGCCTTGCTCGAGATTTTCAAATGTAAAGGGCTGCCTTTGCAGGAGTTGCGGCATGAGTTTTTTGGCGCGTTCGATTGGACCTGCCACCAGTTGCGGAAAAAAAGCCACGTAGAGCGCCACCAGCAGAAAATCCTTTTCCGCCTCTTTTTCTCTCCGATACACATCAATGGTATAGCTCATGGTCTGGAAGGTATAGAACGAGATGCCGATGGGCAGTATCAACCCCAAAGGGCCGGGAAGGTTTGCCCCCAGAGGACCGAGGAGGATCTTAAGAGAATCAAGGGCAAAGTCGGTGTATTTGAAATATCCAAGGATGCCAAGGTTGCCGCAGACCGAGGCGAGGAGCGCCAGTTTTCTCTTTTTGGCGTTGTCTGTTGCTTGAATGGCCAGGGCCATGCAGTAATCGATCAGGGTCGAGCCCAGGATCAGTAAACCGTACAAGGGATTCCAGTAACAATAGAAGATATAACTGGCCACGAGCAACAACAGCATGCGGCCTCGCTGGGGCAGGAAATAGTAAAGCCCCAGTATGCAGCATAGCAGGACCGCGAATTCAGCTGAGGCAAAGGTCATTGAGAAAGTACCTCGCTGAGCTTTTCAGCCATGATTTCGTGTCCTTGCTGGTGGAGATGGGATTGCGAAATAAAATGTTCGGGTGGTATTGCTCCGCTCATATTGATTATTTCATAACCGCCTTTTTCAAAAGGTTGGCGAATTAAACCATGGATAGGTTGTTGGGTTTGCCCGGGGCGTCTTGCTCTTTCAGGCATGGCGATGAATATTTTTTTTGTCCTGATAGTATCCGTTGCCTGGATAAACTGGTCGAGCAGTTCTTCACTTACGGGTTTATTGGAAGTGCTGACTGAGCGTTTGCGTTTGTTACGGGAGGTATTGATCCGCTCGGCCAGAGGGATTTTATTCTGCATATCCAAAAACCAGTCAGCTGCCGGGTGTTTTGGGAAAAAAGGCATAGTAATACTGTATCGATCAAGGTAAGCCGCCGGGAGATCCTTATATCGCCAGGGCGCCAGGAGTTTCGCGATAAATAGTTCCATTGTATCCCCGGGGTGGAAGAAATGGTCAATGAAGCTTTTGGGCACATATCGCTTAACATCATTATGGTTGAGTAGATAATGGCTGTCAGTTGCCCATGGTTGGCGCTCCTGTGTTTCCTGATCCAAGAGATAATGTCCGCTTGAAAAGGCTCTTTTTCCTGCTACTACCACAAATATATCGGGATTAAGCCTGTGGGCGGCTGCAGCGAGGATGACGAATTCAGGGGCGGCCAGGCCCGGCACCGACCAGTTGAGTACCCGTACATCTGATCCGGTTTTTTCGCGTAACTTTTTTTCAAGGAGAACAGGGTAGGTTTTATCATCGGGAAATTCCCTGCCGTATCCCTGAGAATTACTTAAGATAATGATGAGTTTTTCATCGGGGTGTTTTGGGGAAACTCTATAGACATGCTCCACCCAGGCTTTTCTGAAAAATGGATTTCGTTTGGAGTGTTTTGACAGACGGTAGTGGTTGAAGGCAACCTCTGAAGCCAGGGAAAAGAACACCAGGAAAAGAGCCAGAAAGAAAAGTGCTGCCCGACAACGGCTCTCAGGGGATTTCGTAGGTGAAATTCTGGGCATGATCCATGGCAGCGAATATGCTTTGTGGAAATGAGAAAAAGTTGTTGGGCTTGTTATTACTGTCTACCCGTTACTCTTTTCATTTTCGTTGTTTCTTATTTTGCTGTTGCCAGCTTATTATTATCCCAGGTGCCGGAATGTTTGGTTCCGTCCGGCAGGATGTACGTGCCGTCCCCATGAGCTGCACCGTTTTCAAACTGCCCTTCGTATTTTTTACCGTCAGGGTAGACCAGGGTTCCTTTGCCATGAAATTTTCCGGCCTGCCATTGCCCGACGTACTGTCGGCCATCCGCAAAGGAAAAAGCCCCCATGCCGCTCATCAGCCCGTTTTCGAATTCACCATCGTATTCTGAATTGTCGGAAAAGGTAAGAATTCCCCGGCCGTGGTATTTGTCATCTTTGAACTGGCCTTTATAAGCGTTCCCATCAGGAAAGGTCAGGGTTCCTTTGCCATTCGGCAGCATATTTTTTACTTCACCGGTATATTTTTTACCGTCAGGGAAAGAGAATATTCCTTCGCCGTTGGGGGCGTCATCTTCCCATTCTCCGTCATAAATCATGCCTTCTGTATCTTTGAAAGAGCCGGTGCCGCTTCTTCTGCCGTCTTGCCAGTGGCCGTCGTAACGACTGCCATCTGCATACATCATGATGCCTTTGCCGGTCATTATGCCTTTTCTGAACTGTCCTTTGTAGCGATCGCCGTTACTGAATGTCATGGCGCCCTGGCCATGATAAATGCCGTCTTCCCACTGGCCATTATAAATGTCGCCGGTTGGAAAGGTCATTACGCCTTCGCCATGATAAACGCCGTAATACCATTCACCTTCATAGGTCAGGCCGTCCTTGAAGGTAAGGGTGCCAACTCCTGTGGGCAGGCCGCCCTTGAAACGACCATTGTATGTTTTGCCGTCATCATAAGTATATGCCCCCTCTCCGTTGGTGCAATCTCCCTCCAGGCACTCAGCAAAAGCTGAAATCGGTGCAAGAAAAAGTATGGCAATCATATGCATAATGAATATTATTCTCATGAATGAACGCTCCTGAAAGATTTATGGAAAAGGCAGTGCAAACGGTTTTTCCCCTGTCGCATTGATCCATAGGATTTGCGGAGAACCATCTCAGGTGAAGAAACCTCATAATTTTTTACACTATTTTTGTGTATTTCTGTAGAATTTTTTTATCAATGTCTTCTTATGATATTATAGAATTTATATGCCAAATGTGATGAACTGATATTTATGTCCTATGGTATAAAGGTGGATACTTGATTATGAATGCTTCTTGAAAAGCCCAAGCCTGAATTATCGCCGTCAATTTGCTTTTAGCGGACCAAAAAGTTAGAAGCGACATCGGCCCAGGTTGTTCTTCAGCATAACGTCGGACGAATGGCAGACAGCAAGGTCTGACGATTAACAGACACGTGCTCCGGGACTCGCAAGGCTCGCTTGCCAGTAAGTCTCGTTACTTGCGTTTATCTTATAGATACTGAAAAAAGTTGAAGCCCCCCTGGGGTGGATAGTTCTGGAAATGAATAACGAAACGTTGAAATTGATTTTGTATTGGT
>JAHJJF010000055.1 GCA_018823135.1 Pseudomonadota bacterium | reverse complement strand
GATAGCATCTTCAATCAATAAAAAAGTGACCCATGTTGTTGCCGGGGAAAAACCAGGCAGCAAAATCCAAAAGGCGCAAGACCTGAATTTAACGATTATCGACGAGAATGAATTTCTTTCCTATATCCGCTAGTTGACCTCCATTCAAAAAACCACAGAACTGTGACCTGGCCCAAAGAACCAGGATTTCACTGTCGAATTTAATATAGGCAGTGTCTGTTCATAAATGAGCTTTTCTGTTCAAGATCAAGGAATACGAATACAATAACCACAGGCATCTAACCCGCATTTCTCACGAACATTTCAGCATTAACTGGAAATGGTCTGAAAATAATGGGTTACAAGAAAGTTGGCAGGTAATTGCTATGAACAGAGTGTAAAAGATGTCTCAATTAAATAAACTGCTGAAAAGTTCGGCATATTCATATATTGCCAAACTTCCTGCCCTGCGGACCTGCAACTGTCTCACCTTATGAGAAATGCGGGCTAGTTGATATTCCGAGACACAGAGATTGGCCCAAAGAGCCATTTATGGACATTTAACTCCAGGGAGGCATCAATGAACACCAAAAGAATCAGAGCGGTGGTACATGGACACGTGCAGGGAGTTTTTTTCAGGGCTTACACCCAGAAAGAAGGCCTGAGGCTTGGGCTTACTGGATGGACCCGAAACAAACCAGAAGGAACCGTTGAAGTTCTCATGGAAGGAGAAGACTCGGCAATAGACCAAATGATCCAATGGTTGCATGTTGGCTCACCAATGTCTCTGGTCACATCCGTCACGATTTCAGAAGAAATACCAACAGGCGAAACAGGCGAATTCAGGATTAAATATTAAATGTCTTTACATCAACATGTTATCTGTAAATAATATTTATAAGCTTCGGGTAATCTGGGAAAAATAGAAAAGATCGGCTCTGATTACAGGCAGTTCTCTGATAGCGAAATAAGGAATACATATCAAATGTTGACATTTCTCATTCTCTACCTTAGATTAGCGCAACAAATGAGCAAACCAATGATTTATCGTAAATAAAAGAGAATGATATGAATCCCGGAACTGAATTACGACAAAGACCAAAAGCAGCCGAAAAAACCCCTATCCGGATAGTTTGTCCAAATTGTGGAAATGACTCTGATTTTTTTGAAGTCGCTGATGGGGTGATTCTCACCACGCGTTATATCCAAAATAGCGACAGCAGCTTCAGCCAGAAAGGCGACGAATCCCAGATTCTCGGTGAAATCAGCTTCTTTTGCGGCGAATGCAACACGGATCTCTCACAATTCCATCAACGCTTCCTAGAATTGCTGTTCTGAAGGGTTCCCCCTTGACCATACAAAGGCAAGTCATTACCGACAATTCAGCCTTGCGTTCCTCCTACACCACCCTTAAAAAGGATGATGTTTTTATCGGCAGATTACGCCTCGCCCGCACCGAAGAACATATACTGCTCGATCTCGTGGACCGTGGCATCATAGTCTTTCCTTCGGCAAAAGCCCAGCAGGCGAGCCGCTCCAAAACTTTCCAGACATTACTCTTATCCGAATATATGTTGCCCCACACCCGGGCGGTGCATGACATTCACGGTCTCATTAATTGCATGAACCATTATTGCCGGGAAAACATTGGTCCGGTCATAACCAAACTCGACCGCACAAATGCCGGAACCGGAATCCTGTGGTGGAACAGCATTGAAGAGGTTTACAGCCAGGCATCCCTGGGCGTCCTGCCCTATCCCTTTGTTCTGCAGCCATTTGAGCCTGAAAGCTCCGATATCCGAGTCATTGTTCTTGCGGATTACATTGAGGCATATTCGAGAAAAAATCCGCATAATTTCAGAAATAATCTGCATTGCGGAGGTTCCAGTCTGCCTTGTGATCTGTCCGACTCACAATGGGACCTCTGCCGACTGGCAATGTTAAAAGGTAAATTCCCTTATGCTCATATCGATCTGATGGTCACAAAGAACGGAATTTCATATATCGCGGAAATTAATCTTCGTGGCGGAATCAGAGGTGCAAGAATTAACGCTGACGAGTACCGTCAAAAAATTCAGAAGATACATGATCTCGAGGCTGAAAAATACCTGGTTGGATAATTTTTCCTTCCCCGCTTAAAATAAGGACAAAAAAAAGGACCCGGTTGGGTCCTTTTTCTTTATTTGACAGAGTATACTCTCAAAAATTATACGCACCCAGTAGGTTTGGGCAGGCCAGCCATCTTACAAGCTCCTTTACCCGGTCCTGATGGGAAGAGTTCGTAAATTCTCTTCAGAGGGAAACCAGTGGTTTTGGAAAGAATACGAACCATGGGAGCAATACCGTTTTTCTTGTAGTATTCCTGCAGAGTATCAATAACTTTCTGATGCTCATCGGTCATATCGGAAATGCCTTCAACACCCTTTACGTAATCAACCCAACCGCCATCCCATTCTTCCATGCCTCTGGTCAGGAATCCATCTTCATCTACTTCGTAGGCTTTGCCATTATGTTCAATTGAAGCCATATCACCCTCCTTAAAAAAATTAAGTTTATCTGAAAGTATCACCTTATTAACTTAAAAAGATGTATTTAATTACTATAGGAGCCATACTTTGTCAAGACGTCTGTTACAATAACTTATCAAAAACAATTTCCCCTTTCACCCCTCATCACCATGAACACATAATTCAATAATTACAATGGATTGAACTAGTTTCTCCCAGATCATCGACGCCTATAAGTCCAATAAAAAGCGCCCACCGCCTTACAAAAAAAATGACACCTCATTCATTTTTCCGCAGATTTTCCCCTCCACACAGCACAAAGATAGCCCCAAGATTATGCAGCCACACGATGTATCTGTTTTAAAAGCATCGCCTGAAAGGCGGAAAAAATGTCCGGGGAAAATCCTTTATTCTTTGATATTTCTGGGAGCAACGTGGTTTGCGGATTAAAATTTTGCAGGGTCAACTTTGATCTGGAGTCAAAAAGGCTGATCCATTGCTCGACATCCTTTTCAGTGTGATATCCAGGAACTACCGTCATTCTGAATTCGTGATCTATTCCACTCTCCCTGATCACCTCAATACTGTTCTTGATGGCGGTGAGATCAACCGCAGTTCCGGCGCAACGATCATATTTCTCCTGGTCCAATGGGGCTTTGACATCCATGGAAACAGAATCGACAAGCCCTTGTTCAAGGAGTTGTGCAATCATTTCCGGTTTGCTGCCGTTGGTGTCGACCTTCACAGCCCAGCCTTTTTGCTTGAGCTCCATCAGCAACCCCGGCAGGTTGGGGTTGAGGGTTGGCTCACCACCTGAAACACATACGCCTCCGAGCCATTTCTTCAATGATTCCAGACGGGTCAAGATAATAGGCAAGGAAAAATCTTCAAAGGATCCGGATTCTAAAACCAGGGGGTGATTATGGCAGTAAGGACAGCGAAAATTACAGCCCCCCATAAACAGCACGGCACAGACCCTGCCTCGCCAATCTATAAATGATGTTTCAAGAAAACCCTTAATCACGCATACACCCAGATATTGAAGTTCCTTCAAACAATTAAGAGCCAGAACTGCGAGGCATGCCTGCGCTGACCGTGTTCAGGCAACAACTACCGGCGTCGCATGACTGATGCTGTTGTACTGGAGTTTTATGGCCCACTCCGTAGAGCGCGGCCCTGGCGCTCAGCTCCATTTCGATATGAACAAAATCCTGAACATTTGAACTGTCATCCAGTATAAGAAGAGGCAGCGTTTTCCTTGCAGTGTCGACCAGGCCATGCCATGCAAGATGGGCAAGAGAATCGGCATTATCACCATCCAGTACTTCCACTTGCACCTTCATGGCTGACAAATCAAACTGTTTTTTTAACCTATCGCACAAAACACACTCACGTTTTGTAAATAATGTCATGAATCCCTCTCCTCAATCCGGTGTGTTGATCTACCGCACCTATCCTTTACTTCTTTTCCCCGAATCTGCCGGCATTGCGATACCGGTCCTTCAACTCACCGAGCTTGCCCTTGTTCCAACTGGACACCTTGGTGAAATACCCCGTAATCCTGGTTATTCCGTCCACATGCGATGATTCACAGTAGGTGCAGGCCCCATGCAACCCTCTTGCCGTTTTACCGCAATCAAGACAGGTGGTAAATTCCGGAGAAAATGCAATCTGATCGTTTTGAGTATGCCGGAAGGTATTTATCACAAAGTCAGCCAGTGCCTCCTTATCGGGGTTGGCCTCGCCAAGCCAGACATGGGTAATCGAACCGGCCTCAATCAGCGGGTGAAACAATCCTTCACGTTCAACCCGATCAATGGGATTCATCTCCTGGCCGACATTAAATAGTGTGGAATTGGTATAATACACCTCATCCGTTTCCTTGTTTCCCTGCACATAATTACTGGCTTGATCCGCATAATGCGACAGGTCAAGCTTTGCGAAACGATAGGCAGTACTCTCCGCCGGGGTCTGTTCCAGAACAAATTTCATCCCGCACTCTTCGCTCATCTTCCTGCACATGATATTCATGTGAGCAATGACCTTAAGTCCGAACTTCATGGCTTCATCCGACTCATGTACCTCTTGCCCCATATGAACTTTAACCAACTCATTGAGGCCGACCATACCTATGAGATAGGAACAGCGATGCATTCTGAGATAGGACTGACCGTCGCATTTCATCGCCAGCAAGGATAGTGGCCCGGTCTCGCCATGGGAGAGGAGTTTTTCAATAAATTTCTTTTTCTGCTCATGGCCTTTGACGGCCAGCATGATCTGTTCGGTAAGAAGAGAAAACAGCTTGGTTTCTTGCCCTTCTGCCCGGTAAGCCAACCTGGGCAGATTGATCGTGATATTCTGCAATGCTGAATAACGCATGCGCCAAGGCTCTTTGGCATCTTCAAAATCCGAGGCTTCAAGTTTGAAACTCAGGCGACAACACTCTGATATCTTAGCGGTATCCCCTCGGTCAAAGACAAAATAGGTGTTTCCTTTATCAGACGCCACCTCACAGATATGATGGAGAAAATCCATGTGGCCTTCGGTTTTGAAAAACTTTTCAGTAATATGGACCAGGGGTTTCGGGAAAAAAAACGGCCGGCCGGCTGCATCTCCTTCCTTAAAAACCCCAAACAAGGCCCAGGCAAACCGTTGCGCCTGGGCTTCATACTCCCGGTATGTCTTTCCGGTATATTTACCTCCCGGACCGATGGCCGGCACATTTTCAAAATGCCTGGGAACTTCCCAGTAGATGTTGATATCTGAAAAAATCGCCTGCCCGCCACGGGCAACCGCCTGCTGTGAAAATTCAAAAATGAGCATTTGCGCAAGCTGCCGCACCTGGCGGTCGGTAAGATCTTCAAGATAGGGCGCAAAGAAAAGATTTACTGCGTCCCAGCCGATAGCCCCGGCAAAATGACTCTGAAGGGCCGCGGCGAATTTGACCATATGGGCAAGAAGCACTTCCGGATGTTTTGCAGGACCAGCCATGGACAATGCGTGGGGAAGATTCAACCCGAACTTTTTAATATATTCCAGGGATTGCCCCGAGCAATATGGTCTGTCGATAAAGCCCAGATCATGCAAATGCAGATCACCGTTTAAATGCGCATCAGCAACCTCGGGGCTGAAAACATGCAGCAGGGCATATTCTTTTTTTATGCCCTCGGACAGGGTCAGGTTTGTTGCCTCAGGACCATGGGGCACATTAGCGTTTTCCTTATTGGGATGAACCAGCAGCTGATCCACGTCGTAGAGAGGCACGCCGAGCCTGGTATGCATTCGTCGCGCATGTTCAAGGCCCAATTCCAACAGTTTCGCATTCACCAGCTCACGGATAAGAGGCCCGGTGACGGTTTTCACCGCGCCACTCATAATAGTCGCTTCAACATCAATGCTTATTTTTTCTGCCGTGCCCTTGTCTACGAATGTTTCACGCAACAGAGCATCAACTATGCGCGTTCTATTCCATCCGGTAATATCTTCTTCGGAAGTTCTTACGAAAAGAACAATATCCGTCGCATCCTGCTTTACTATACGGGTAGCCTGGTCTTTGTCCTTGGCATTCAGAGGCATTACTACTCCCATACGTGACCCTCCTTTATTCAGGTGTGCTCATCGGTCGTCCGTCACGACAGCTTCAAACCCGAATTTCTTTCGTAACCCGGAAATTCCGGCGCATAATCCAAGTCTAACAAAACAGACACGACATATAGTGCCAGAGTGATCATTATTGCACTATATATGGTATGACAGTCAAGAATTTTTTATTGAACAGGGCTTTTTTTGAGTGAATGCCAGAAAAAAAACGAATATCAATCTATTGATAAGATTGAATCCTTTTTCCAGTTGAGGTCATCAGGTTCTGGGAAATCAGCAAGATAATGGAGTCCCCGGGACTCTTTGCGAAGAATTGCGCTCTTGACAATGAGTTCGGCAACCAGGGCAATATTCCGCAGCTCAACCAGGTCCGGGGTAAGCAGATATTCCCGGTAATGCTGATCAATATCTTTGAGGATGGGCGCAAGCCTGTTTTTCACAAGGGCCAGCCTGCGTTCAGTACGGACAATGCCCACATAATTCCACATGAGCCTGCGGATCTGATCCCAATTATGGGTAATTAGAATGCACTCCTCAATTCTTTCGGCGCTTCCTGGTTTCCACGATGGAACTTGCGGAAAATCATGCCCGCCAATTTCCGGCCAGTCTTTGGCGCACTGCAAATAGGCCTGATGCGCAAAAACCACGGCCTCCAGCAGGGAATTGCTGGCCAAACGGTTACCGCCGTGTAAACCCGTACAGGCGGTTTCACCAAAGGCAAACAGATTCTGGAGATTGGTCCGGCCCATGGTGTCGGTTACAACCCCTCCACACATATAATGGGCAGCAGGCACAACCGGAATCGGCTCCCTGGTCATATCAATTCCAAAGGAAAGACAGGTCTGATATATATTTGGGAAACGATGCCTGATAAACTCCGCGGGCTTATGGGTCATATCAAGAAAAACGCAATCATCGCCGCTGGCCTTCATCTCGGTGTCAATGGCCCGGGCTACCATGTCCCTGGTTGCAAGATCGCCCCGCGGATCATATTTTTTCATGAAGGCGTTGCCGCGGTCATCAATAAGCACGCCACCTTCGCCCCGAACCGCCTCGGAAATTAGAAAATTCTTTGCACGCGGATGATAGAGACAGGTTGGGTGAAACTGTACAAATTCAAGGTTTCCAACCCTGGCTCCGGCACGATAGGCCATGGCGATGCCGTCGCCGGTGGCGATGTCCGGGTTGGTGGTGTAAAGGTATACCTTGCCGGCACCTCCGGTGCAGAGGACGGTTACTTTGGCGAGCCAGGTGGTTATATTGCCGTCTTTACCAAGTACATAGGCGCCAAGGCACCTGTCTGAAAAAGGCACGCCCCAGTCAAGGCCGGCTTTTGAGGCAATTAATAAATCTATGGCAATTTCATTTTCAAGAACAGTTATCCTGGGATTCCGGGCCACGGCCTCAAGCAGGCCTTTCTCGATTTCACGGCCGGTGAGATCGTGGGCGTGAGCGATTCTTCGAGCTGAATGTCCGCCCTCGCGGCCAAGATCAAGGCGTGAAGGGTCCTTTTCGTCGCTGCTGAAATGAATCCCGAGGTCAACGAGTTCACTGATTCTTTCCGGGCCGTTCTCCACAACCAGCCTCACCACTTCCTCATTGCAAAGCCCGGCTCCCGACTTCAATGTATCCTGGATATGGAGGTCAAAAGAGTCATCCGTGGACAATACCGCAGCTATGCCGCCCTGGGCTAGATTGGTTGCCGTATCAACCCTGGCCTTCTTGGTGATAATTGTTACAGTGCCGAGAGTTGCCGCTTTCAGCGCAAAAGACAAGCCGGAAATGCCGCTACCCAGGACCAGAAAATCCGTTGTTTTCATTATTAGCAATCACCTGTTGTCTGTTGATCTGACGGCAGCGCGCGTTTGGAAACTATAAGACGCGGCCTTTTCCCGGCTTGACACAACCGCAACTCTTCCAGTAAGAAGAAAGCCTTGAGATATTTAACCCGGTCAATATAACATGATAGCCGGATATCCGGCCAACATCAAAGCAAACTCCATGTCACCATTAAAAATAATTATCTTCGACTGCGACGGCGTCCTGTTCGATTCCAAAGAGGCCAACCGCTTCTATTACAATCATCTCCTTGAAAAGTTCGGCCATCCGCCGATGACTCCGGAAGAGCTGGAGTATGTCCACATGCACCATGCCATGGATTCCACAAGGCACATCTTCAGAGATTATCCTGAGTCGCTTGCTGCTGCCGAGAAATACCGGGAGAGCCTGAACTACATGCGTTTCCTCAAGTATATGATCATGGAACCGGACCTCATCGACTTTCTGACGCAGATCCGCAAAAAATATAAAACCGCCATCAGCACCAACAGGACAACAACCATGTCTTCGGTTATGGCCATGAACGGACTGACCCCCTATTTTGATATGGTGGTAACCGCCCTGGATGTGAAAAACCCTAAACCCCATCCCGAGGCGCTCATCGCCATTCTCGGCAAATTCAACCTGACGGTTGACGAAGCGATTTATGTGGGGGATTCAATGGTTGACCGGGACCATGCGGCAAGTATCGGCATGCGGCTCATTGCCTTTAAGAACGCCGATCTGCCAGCTGCTTTCCATGTGAAAAGCTTTATGGAAATTAACGACCTGCCAATCTTCTAACCTGGATTATTCACAAAGCCTCTTTTTTTTGCTTGGAGTGAACCATGTTGAAACTGAATAATACCCATTATTTTCTTGTGGCCGGACCTGATTTCGAATCATGCCGAAACAGAGTCTTGCGCTTTTTCCAACGCACCCTGCTGGTGCATTACGACTCGGTAACGGTTATCCGTGAAAAAAGCCTTGTGTCTGAAAATCC
Source organism: Pseudomonadota bacterium (assembly GCA_018823135.1). Lineage (NCBI taxonomy): Bacteria > Pseudomonadati > Pseudomonadota > Pseudomonadota bacterium. Next base: position 18,587 of record JAHJJF010000055.1, on the reverse strand, counting down.
GTTATTCTGGGCAAATACAGAAAAGAACATTGATGAAAATCAACGCGTGCTGCAGGAATTGATAAACGACTTAGAAGGTTCAGGGCTGCATTCCCTGAGGGACTTCGTCAGTCTGCCGGAAGGCTTTCAGAGTAAGACCCTCCATATAGTCGCGCATCTATTGGACGGCTTTTTCGGAATTGATTCGCATTTTTTCAATCTGGAGGAGGACTCCCACCGGATATCCCGGCAACTCAACGAAAAAATCCGAAAAACCCCGTCCTGGTATTGGCTGATCTGCGCTGAAGCCTGTTCCGAAAGTCCTGAAAAAGCTTCATTTATTCACAGTGTCGGCAGCAAGTCAACGACTATCGCCTGAAGTCGATAGCGTGAGGCACAAAGGCAGAAGGCACAAAGTATAAAAATACAAGACCAACCAGATCGACAGTCATTGAACACCGTTACTTCTTCATATTGTTTTTCTTTATTCCCTTTTACTCTGTGCCTGTTACTCATATTATAAATACATGCTCAAAGCTGACCGTCTGAAGACGGAGGTTTTAACCTTTACTTGGGACTAATAAACCCGGCTTCCTGAATCAGTGGTGATGGTGATGCCCGTCACCGGACACCGGACCGCCGATCCTGTCAAGGGCCTCGGTCAGTGCCGCTCCGGCTTCTTTGAGATTGGACACCGCCTGATTAATGAGTTGGGCAACCTCCGGCAGACCATCCTTTTCTGCCACTTCCGACCATTTGCCAAACTCAGCCGCATGGCTGTGGTTATGTTCTATCCAGTGCGGAAGCAGAATACGTAATTTTTCCAAATCTGAAATACTCATCATTCACCTGTTTTTTCCGAAATCATGACCAGAACAACTTTTCCAGCCAGGAAATCAATGGATTTCACCATTGCGCCTTTGACAATTCTGGGCTCTTCAAACAGGGCGCTGACGGTTATTCCATCAGGAGTCGCCTCAAGCCTGGTGGCACTCTCCATGACTGTTTCCAGATCGCCGCCCTGTTCAAGCAAAACACTCATCTGACACATGACGCACCTTTTATCTCTTTCTCGCGTTATTAAATTTTGTGGATCTCAAGAATTTTCAACTGTTTCATGAAATTCTTCCGGCTCAGGTGCTTCGGCTATATCCGTTCTTATGCGCACCAGGTTAAACCGGACAACTAAAACTCACTCTAACATAAAAAGGCTTTCATAAAGAGGCAATGATAATCTGGTTTGGCGAAAAAAACTTTAGTCTTCCCTGTGTAATTCTGCTATTTTAACCCTTTGTTTTCCCGAGCCGATTATCCCTCCCATGAGGTTATAATATGATTATAAAACCGGCGATTGAAATCAGATCAATCCTGAAAAAGTATAAGACAATAGCCGTTGTCGGGCTTTCACCAAAAATCACCCGGCCAAGCAATCAGGTTGCCGATTATCTTATCCGGGCCGGCTATGAGGTGATCCCCGTCAATCCCGGCCAGAATGAAATCCTTGGCAGAACTTGCTACCCCGACCTCCTGTCGATTCCTGAATCTGTTGATCTTGTCGATATTTTCAGAAAACCTGAAGATGTCCCTGCCGTGGTGGATGAGGCAATTGCCATAGGCGCAAAAGTCATCTGGATGCAACTTGGAATTATCAATGACGAGGCGGCCAAAAAAGCAACAGCTGCAGGCCTCACAGTGATTATGGATCGCTGCATCAAAGTCGACCACCAGAATCTGCGATAAGGCCATCGCACGGCTTCAGGGGTTTTATTGCGACCAACCCCCGGGTTTCCTTGACTTTTCATGTTGATTGCGATAGAGTTTCAGGCTTTTTCAAGGTCCGGATAGTAACGATATTCCAGCAAGAAATGCTTCCGTATATTTGTCAGCTTCGACCCTGAGCGAACAGATCGGGACTTTCAGGAATACAGGCAACGTTCATGGTATCATGAAAAAGTGAATATCTGAATTATCGCCACTGATAATATCAATCGGTTACAGACAGAATACGCGTCGGTCGCGCGGTTTTTTGCAGACCGACAATTTTCAAGAAAGAGCTTTTCGAACTAAACGAGAATAATTGTGGAACTTCAGGCATTAAAAGGATTTAAAGACATATTACCGGGGGAATCGGAGTCATGGCAATGGCTGGAAGCCAAGGCGCGTAACATCTTCCAACGATTCGGTTTTTCCGAGATAAAAGTTCCGATCCTCGAAAAAACCGAGCTTTTTGCCCGTTCCATCGGCGAAGCCACCGACATCGTCGAAAAAGAGATGTATACGCTCATTGACCGAAACGGTGAATCCATCACCATGCGCCCGGAAGGCACGGCGCCGGTCCTGCGGGCATTCATTGAGAATGCGCTGCATACTCGCCAGCCGGTGCAACGCCTTTTCACCATCGGCCCGATGTTCAGGCATGAAAATCCCCAGAAAGGCCGCCTCCGCCAGTTTCATCAGATGAGCGTTGAGGTTATCGGCACCCATAATCCGAAACTTGATGCCGAAGTCATGGCAATGGCCTGGACGCTGCTTGATGAATGCGGTCTTACGGCCAGCCTGGAAATAAACTCCCTGGGTTGCAAAGCCTGCCGCCCGGCATATCGGCAAGCCCTCACTGCCTTTCTTGCCGGCATAAAAGATACCTTATGCGAAGACTGCAAGCGCCGCACCGATACGAATCCCTTGAGGGTCCTGGACTGTAAAAACCCGGAATGCAGAAACAAACTCGGCAATGCCCCGTCAATTCTTGATAATCTCTGCAGCCCCTGCAACGATCATTTTGTTGCTGTTAAAAATGGCATGGAGATTCTCAACGTGCCCTTTACGGTGAATTCCTTCATGGTCCGGGGCTTGGATTATTATACCCGAACGACCTTTGAGCTGGTCACCGATCAGCTTGGGGCACAAAGCGCCGTTGGTGCAGGGGGCAGGTATGACGGCCTTGTCGAGCAGCTCGGCGGCCCGGACCTGCCGGGTTTCGGATTCGGAATCGGCATGGAACGAGTTCTGCTGCTCATGGAACAGAAAAATATCCTGCCCCCGGCTCAGGAGGCGGATCTGTTCATCGCCGCCCTGGGGGATAACGCCCTTGAAAAAGCTTATGCCTTGCTGCAAGTCCTTCGCGTAAAGGGGCTCAAGGCTTCCATGGATATTGAAGGGCGCAGCCTGAAAAGCCAGATGAAACAGGCAAACAGAGTTAATGCACGATTCACGCTCATTCTCGGCGAGGACGAACTGGCAAAAGGCCAAGGGGTATTAAGAGACATGAGCACCAAGGAGCAGCAAGAAATTTCATTTACCGATATTGATGCCATCATGGCAGCGACAAAAAAATAAAATAAGGAGTACCATCCTATGGAATCCATGGGAAATCTTAAAAGAAGCCATTCCTGTGACGCCCTCGGGAAAGAAGATTTAGGCCAGGAAGTTACTCTCATGGGCTGGGTCCTTCGCCGCCGGGACCACGGCGGGGTCATTTTTATCGACCTCCGCGACCGCTGGGGTATTACCCAGATTGTCTTCAATCCGGAAATCAACCCGGAAGTGCACGCCAAGGCTCATGCCCTCAGAAGCGAGTGGGTCCTCGCGGTTAAGGGCGTGGTTGAAAACCGGCCGGATGGTATGAAGAATCCCAAGCTCTCAACCGGTGAAATCGAGATTCTGGTCAATGAACTCCGCATCCTGAATACCAGTCTGACCCCGCCTTTCCCGCTGGATGAAGAAGCAGATGTTTCCGAAAATCTCCGCCTCAAATACCGCTATCTCGACCTGCGCCGCCCGGAAATGGCAAACAATCTCATTATGCGCCACAAGGCTTGCCAGTCCATGCGTTCGTATCTCGATGCCAATAATTTTCTTGAGATTGAAACTCCGGTGCTGACCAAGTCCACTCCTGAAGGGGCCCGCGACTACCTGGTTCCCAGCCGGGTGAATCCGGGAAAATTCTATGCGCTCCCCCAGTCCCCACAACTTTTCAAGCAGCTGCTGATGATCGCCGGCATGGACCGCTATTATCAGATTGTCCGCTGTTTTCGCGATGAAGACCTGCGCGCCGACCGGCAGCCGGAATTCACCCAGGTGGACATGGAACTCTCCTTTGTGGATGAGGAAGATCTGTATAAAATCACCGAAGGAATGATCAAAAACCTGGTGAAAGACACCCTGGGAAAAGAACTGGCGCCGCCGTTTCCGCGGATAACCTACGCCGAATCAATCGCCCGCTTCGGCACCGACCGTCCGGACACCAGATTCGGCCTTGAACTCATTTCTCTCACCGACATTGTCAAAGAATGCAGTTTCAAGGTTTTCCGCTCGGTGGTTGAAACGGGCGGAATAGTCAAAAGCATCAACGCCAAGGGTTGTGCGGATTTCTCGCGTAAGGACCTCGACGATCTCACCGACTATGTCTCCCAGTTCGGGGCCAAAGGCCTTGCCTGGGTGAAAATGAAGGCTGCCGGCGAGTGGCAGTCGCCCATTGCAAAATTCTTCACTGACGAAGAACGAAGCAGGATGGCGGATACCCTCGGCGCAGCGGAAGGCGATCTGCTGTTCTTTGTCGCCGACAAACCCGCTATCGTTCACCAGGCTCTTTCGGAATTGAGAATTGAGCTTGCCCGCCGGCTCGGGATGATTGACAAGAATGTTTTGACATTTACCTGGGTCACGGATTTCCCTCTGCTTGAGTACGATCATGAAGCAAAACGCCATGTTGCCGTGCATCATCCTTTTACCGCGCCCCAGGAACGAGACCTTGCCCTGCTTGAATCCGACCCCGGAAACGTTCGCAGCCGCGCCTACGATCTGGTCCTGAACGGCACGGAAATCGGCGGCGGCAGCATTCGCATTCACCAGAAGGAATTGCAGTCAAAAATATTCTCCGCCCTGGGCATTTCCGAAGAAGACGCGGCGGAAAAATTTGACTTTCTGCTGAAAGCGCTGGAAATGGGCGCTCCGCCCCACGGCGGCATTGCCTTTGGCCTTGACCGGCTGATGATGATTCTCGCAGGTAAAGATACGATCAGAGACGTAATCGCCTTTCCCAAAACCCAGAAGGCAACCTGTCCGCTTACCGACGCTCCGTCTGCGGTCGCCCGCAAGCAGCTTACTGAGTTGTCGCTGCGGCCCGACTGGAAAGAATCCTGAGACCCTGAAAATCCGCATTTGCCGCATCTCCATTGTCATTTTCCGTTTGGCATAGAAAACTATAGCCGAACGGAAAATTTCGCGGATCTGCAGCTAATGCAACCTTTCATGATCTCAGGATTTATAAATTTTTACACAATCCTCAATAACACTTCCCAGAAGAAATCAAGCGCTGAGGATATCCCGGGCGATTTCGGAAACCTGCGGATCAGGATCATCCACCATCCGGGCAACATGGCGCAACGCTTCTTCTGTGCCGATAATCCCCAGCATATTCACCGCCTCCCCTCTGACATGGGCCGTATGATCATTTAACAGCGGGAGAAGCGACGGAACGGCAAGGGCTATGTCGTCCGGCCGGACAACCGCCAAGTCCTCAAACAGTATGGAGACTCCCATGCGCACCATGAATCTTGGATCACGGAGAAGTTCTCCGGTGAGCGGGTATAATGATGGGTCACGCTTGAACATGATAACGATATTTTCAACAAGACCCTGCTCAATAAAATCGGCCATTACCTGAACCAGGCTGGTGCCTTTTGCTCCTTCCATTTTCTTTCCAGTTTTAATTTTTTCTTCCTGTGATGATCAAATCAGCATGCCCTGCACTCATGTCCGCAGTGAAATGACTGAAGAGCCAAACAATCATAAATTCTATCTTTTAACAAAAAACCTGCCAAAAAAGTCTAACGGAATATTTTTCTGGGATTTCTGATAGTAATTATGATAAACAATAATATCTCATTTATATAAACGCTAAGGAAAAAGTGTTCATTCCCTGGGGGGGGGAGGACATGGGATCTCTGCTGCTGTTTTTTCTTTTGCTTTTCCCGCTTCAGGCATCAGCCCAGGAAGTCCTGGTGCTCAACACCTGTCACATGCCGCCCTATCACCTTGACGATCAGACCGGTATCAGCGATCAACTGCTTCACCAACTATTCAGCCGCGTAGGATTAAAAATATTCATCCAGAGTTTACCCCCGGAACGGGCCCTGATCAATGCCAATATGGGTCTGGCGGCTGGGGACGCAGGACGGGTGGCCGGCATCGAGAAAAACTTTCCCAATCTGATCCGGGTTCCGGAACTTCTGGAGACCGGAAAGCTTGTTGCCTTTTCAAAAAATTTCACGTTCAGCACCGATTCTTGGGCTTCACTCAACCCCTATAACGTTGCCCACATCAATGGCCATAAAGGCGTTGAAGCATACATTGACAATCCCAAGTCCCTGCTGGTGGTAAAGGACATGAAACTCCTCTTTGAACTCCTTGCCAAAGACCGCACCGATATTGTTGTCTGTGAACTGCTTGCCGGCCTGAGCATGATCAAGCAGCTCAACCTCCGGAATATACGTGTCCTTGAGCCGCCGCTGGCCACCATTGACACCTATCTTTATCTCCACAAAGACCACGCAGCCCTTGTGCCACAACTGAATACCGCCCTGCAGAACATGAAACAGGACGGCACCTACGATCAAATCAATTCCCAAGGCCATAATCTTAAGGGCGCTGCAAACAGGTAAAATATCTTATGGCCCCGAATATCCCCATACACCAGACCATCGGATTCCGGATCTTCCTTGCCATTCTCCTGTTTTCAATCATCGTCACCGGACTGACCACGAGCCTCAGTATACGCCGTCAGTACATCACCAACAAACAACAAATTATCAGCCACATGGAACATGTCAAGAAAAGCATTCTTCCCAGCCTGTCAAACAACGTCTGGGTTGGAGACAGGATACAAATCAACCTGATTCTTGACGGGATTACTCATCTCCCAGACATTGATCACGCCATTCTCCAAACCCGGGACAAAGTCCTCATTGCCCAGGCGGGAGCCCTTTATTCAGAAAACAATATCACGCGGACCTTTCCTCTGATTTATTCCTATAACTGGCAAGAAATCGACCTGGGCACAATAACCATATCCGCCTCTTATGATAAGATCTTCGCGGAACTGAGACAAAAGACATATTATGCGCTGCTGGAAGACGGTATAAAAATCCTTTTCGCCGGCGTATTTATCTTCCTGATTTTCCATCTTCTGGTAACCAGACATCTCAAAACCATGGGGGATCATGTCAGGAATCTCGACATCCTCAACTCCAAGCCCCTGACACTGACCCGTTCAGGGTTTAAAGCGGGCAGGATTGATGAACTGGATGACGTTGTCAATGCCATCAACGAAATGCACAGCAATCTAGCAGGCGCCTATCTGGAAATCGAACAGATCAATATCATGCTGCAGGAGGATATCGGAAAACGGCAAGAGGCGGAGAACAAAGCCGTTGCCGCGATGGAAGACTGGGAAAGGACCTTCAACACCTTTGATGATATCGTCACCATTATGGACAACACCCTGGTTATCCAGCGGGTAAACAAGGCGGCCTGCAGGATGTTCGGGGCTGAACCCGAAGATCTCATCGGCAGACACTGCTATGAACTTTTTCGCGGTGAATCAAAACCCTGCGAGAAATGCCCCGGCATTCCGGCCATCTATTTTTCCAAGAGTCAAGTTGCCGAAATCGAACATAAACATCTGAATAAAATATTTCTGATCTCTGCTTCGCCGATTCTGGACGATTCGGGGGAACTTACCGGAATCGTTCACACGGCCAAGGACATCACCGAACACAAGCTCCTTGAAAAGCAATACATCCAGGCCATGAAAATGGAATCCATCGGCAGGCTCACCGGCGGCATTGCCCATGATTTCAACAACCTTCTCACCGCAATTCTCGGCTACTGCGAACTGGCCATTGGCAATACTCAGGATAACACCGAGATGCGCCGCTACCTGGAGGTCATCCTCAATTCAGCGGAAAGGGCCGCCACCCTGACCAGGCAGTTGCTGGCCTTCAGCAGAAAACAACCCATCATGAAAAAGGTGGTGAATCTCGGCATCCTGGTCAACAACATGAAAATGATGCTGCAGCGGTTGATCCAGGAAAACATCTCCCTTTCCATTGATTGTCCGATTTCAGAAATGAATATTGAAGCAGATCCCGGACAGGTGGAACAGATACTGATGAACCTCTGCGTCAATGCCCGCGATGCCATGCCCACTGGTGGGACAATTACCATACAAACCGCCCTTTTTACTGCTGATGAAGACTTCGCTGCCTGGAATGAAGGACTGCAGCCCGGTGCTTATGTTATCCTGCAGGTGATTGATACCGGCATGGGCATGACCCGTGAAATCCAGAATAAGATTTTTGAGCCGTTTTTCACCACAAAGGATCTTGGCCATGGAACCGGCCTCGGGCTTGCCACGGTTTATGGAATTGTCAAACAGCATAACGGCTACATTTCGGTGGAGTCAACCCCTGGGCGCGGCACCACCTTCACGGTCTTCTTTCCGATCAGTCTTGCGGATACCCCAGTAGCGGAGGATAAAAAGGAAGAATTTTTCGTACCGGGAAAAGAAACCATTCTGGTGGTTGAAGACGACCCGACTATCCGCACCCTGATCGCCGATTCCCTGCAACCCAAGGGCTTCAACGTTCTAGGTGCTTCAGGCGGCAGCGAAGCCATGGATCTCGCTAGAAAATATAAGGGAGAGATTGATGTTTTGCTCATTGATGTGATCATGCCGGACATGAACGGCCCGGAGGTGGCTGAACAGCTCAGACTGATCCGGCCCGAGGCAAAAACGTTATTCATGTCCGGCTACACCGACGATATCATCGAGCAATACGGCATCCTGCATCCTGACGTGCAATTCATTCAGAAACCACTTATCTTCAAACTGCTCATGAGCAAAATCCAGGAAATAATGCTGCAAAAAAATCCGATAAACTGATTATCAGGATCAACCTTTCCCCTGTCCAATGACATACGACCAATGAATAAGGGTCGTGTTACGGCCGTACGAGTATTTTCTTGACACCCGGTTCTGCAGCGTGCTCAAAAGCCCTAAGACCATTTGCAAGAGAGTATTCTGCTTCAATCAATGCACGGACATGGATCTGATCTGCTGCCAGGAGTTCCAATGCAGGCGCAAACGGTCCGCATCGGGAACCGATCACGGTAATTTCACCCACGACAATTTTGGTCAGATCAAGGGTCAGTTTTTGGGCAAACATGTTCTTCTTCAACAAAATCACTCCCGTCGAGTATGCGCTCGTCCCCTTTTTGCTTTTGTGTTAGCGTATTATCATCGGTGTGACCCTATCAGCTTGACAGGTGGCAACTGAAGTGTTAGTCGTTTAATGCCTGAATTAAACGTACAGGCATCCTAAAAAAATAATCTATATTATTACACATGAGAAAATTAGAGGGCAACTCATTGTAGGTCAATTGTAGCCCCTGAGTGGACAATGTTATGATGAATACCAAATTAAATAAAACAACCTTTTTTTTGGCATGCTGCGCATTGATTATTTCCGGATCTGAAGCCTTGGCCGCAAGTTTCGACTGCACCAAAGCAGCTACCAGTGTTGAGAAAATGATCTGTGCTGATAACAACCTTTCAGAGCTTGATGAAAAGTTGGGCAAGGCATATCTCGAAGCAGGAAAAAAATATCCCGACACTACCGCACTCAAGCAAGAGCAACGGGCGTGGCTGAAAGAGCGTAATAAGTGCGGGAATTCTGATTGTTTGCGGAACAAATATCAGGAACGTATTGCTGTTTTGTCTCAAGCAAGCGAGCCACTTTTAGAAAGAATTATGTCAAAAGATTTATCTTTAAATGATTACCGGGTGGTTGACAGATATAATGACTCAAAAGATCTTCTTGCAGTAAGAATGAGTCGTCTTCAGGATATGATTAATAAAGAAGAGTGGAAAAGCTTGCTGGAAAAGACAGACACCGAATGGCGTGAATACCGGGATGCTCTGTGCAAATTACAATATCAGATAAAACAATCATCCAGTGACACAATTGACAAGAACAACCAAAGCTATGAGTTGGAATGCAGGACTGGTCTTACCAGCGAAAGAAACAATCGTCTGGAAAATATGCGAAATCTGATCATCGCTACAGAGGATTTTCAACAGAAACTTGCACAACCGAATACTCCAGGTACTAAGTCCGCAGATCAAGACCGGAACATTGAATTGAACCATGAGTTGGAAGAAATCGTAAACGTCCTCATGAAGCGTCTCCGGAGCAATATCGATGAAGGTGGTGGGGGATCAACACTAGAGGAGATGAATAAAGAGTGGCATGAATACCGCGACAGCCAATGTCTCTTTAAATATCAAATCCAGCTTTCTTTTGATGGTTCCGCTAATCCCGATCAAGAACAAGAGCGGGACATGGAATGCTTGAACAGATTTACTCAAGATCACATCAATCAGCTTAAAACCATCCGTGATCTGGTCCGTATCGCCATGGTCAAACAAAACGTCGCAGCTATTAAGCTGGACCAGCAGGATTTAACCGGAAAGTACAATGACCTGTGCAAATTAGACAACGTTCCTGCCAATACTCAAATATATGTTGTCAGCCTTTACAGCGGACTTACCAACTCTGACATTCAGCTTGGAGAAAGTGGTCATACAACCAAAGAAGTAGAAGTCGTTGTCAGTAAGCAGGGAACGCCGGTGATTCTTGCGCTCATGGCATATGACCCTGTTGTATGGAAGATCAGCAAAACAAAAGAAGCCAATATCGTCGCCGTTATTGTTGGCGGATATCACACGCAAGCGGTTGTTGGAATTTCACCCGAAACTCCGGTGAAATACTTTGTCTACGAAACCAAGGGAATGTGTAAATATTTTTACGCCTATAAGCCCGGAAAAGAACTGGATCAGGCCATTCAACGTATCAACCAGATAACCGGTTCGGACAACATAACAATTCTCACAGAGCCGACCATCGGCAGATATTATGTCGGCGCTATTCCTACAGAAAACGACGAAATAATCGGCATAAAAGACGTAGTAAAAAAGAAAGAAGGCTTGCCTTCCGGACAGAAGGGCCTCGACCTTTTGGTTCAACAGGGAAAATTGCGGCAAGCCACCAAAGAGGACATTGAAAAATGGGTAGACAAGGCCAGCGCTCGATACCTTAAATACGGCAACGGTTTAAGAGTAGAACATTATATGGAACCATCCCAGACTTATGTCGTGATAGCCGATTTTGATTTGCCGAACGGTCTTGCAGGAGCTCACTCCAGATTCTTTATTATTCCTGAAGACCAGGCAATGCCGGGGGGGCCAAAAGGCCATAATACCTTTTACCTTATGAAATACGGAAGCTGTACCGGCGCTGCCCCGGACTGCAGTAATAGATAATGAAAAAACTGTTTCTTTTATTGCCGGTATTATTGATTGTTGCAGCGGGGCTGTTTTGGAAAGAATACAATTCTCCTTTTCAACAACTTTCCCGAGAAGCCAAAAGAGGTGATGCCAGGTCAGCTTACACACTTGCCGACCATTATTACTTTGGCCAAAACGACACCAAGGTTGACTTACAAAAAGCCCGCTCCTGGTATAAAAAAGCCGGGGACAAAGGTCACGTCCAGGCGCAATTTGTGTATGGGTACATGCTTTATAAAGGCAAAGGCGGTTCAGTTGATTTGAAGGGCGCTGAAGAGTGGTTTGAAAAAGCGGCAAGTGGGGGTAACCCTGACGCCATGTATTTTCTTGCAGGGATGTACTATTACGGCAAAGGAGTCCCCCAAAATGAAGAACTGTCAGCGGAAAGGTATAAGCAAGGCGCTGAGGCAGGTCATCCCGCATGCCAATATCACCATGCCATTAATTATGGTTTTCAGTCAGACACGAAGAACTATTTGAAATGGATGAATCGTTCAGCTCAGCAAGGAGACAGAGATGCACTTTTTAATTTCTGTGAGCATACGTATAGCCGTAGCGGCGGCTGGTTAGAAGATCAAGATCTTGTAGCCGCTTACCGCTGGTGTACCCTTGCCCTGAAAACCGGCAAGAAAGAAGCCAGGGAAAAGCTTGATTCTTTAGGGAACAAACTGACACCAACTATAATTGCCCAGCAAGATCTACTGGTTGAACAGTTTATGAAAGACATACAAAATGAAAATGTTTTTGACCCCCATATCCAGTGACAAAAAGTTGCCCGCCAAATCCCGCAAAAACCAAAATTATGGGGACATCGTAGAATTGGCCCTTGGCCGCATTATGATTTAGCCTGCTTTCCAAAACGTAAATGGTAGAGCCCACCAAAAAAAAGATGCTCCACTTTAGGGTCGAATAAGTATCTTCTTTACGCCCGGTTCTGCAGCGTGCTCAAAAGCCCTAAGACCATTTGCAAGAGAGTATTCTGCTTCAATCAATGCACGGACATGGATCTGATCTGCCGCCAGGAGTTTCAATGCAGGCGCAAACGGTCCGCATCGGGAACCGATCACGGTAATTTCACCCACGACAATTTTGGTAAGATCAAGGGTAGCCTTTTGGGCAAAGGTGCTTTTCAAGACAAGGATGCCCAGAGGTTTCACCATGCGCAGGGACTGCATAAACCCTTCCGGGTTGCCCGTTGCTTCGACAACAATATCAAAACCATTATCATCTGCATCCTGAGCCAAGCCCGTCGGCAAACCTATTCTTTCAGCAATGATAAGGGAATCCTTGCTTCTGCCAAACATGGTCAGATCATCACTCAGACGCGACAACACCTGAGCGATAAGCACTCCCAGTCGGCCCGAACCGACCACTGCAATGCGATGAAAGGATTGAATCGCCACCTGATCACCTATCCGCAATGCTGCAGCCAGAGGTTCTGTGAAAACCGCCTGATCATCGGCAACACCCTCCGGTACTGCATGCAGATTCACCACAGGCAGGGTGAGATATTCGGCAAAGGCACCGTCCTGATGAAATATCCCCAGAACACTTCGTTCACGACAATGCTCAGGGCCGGACCCCAGACAGGTTTGACATTTGCCGCAGGCCAGGTTAATTGAGCCGACCACTCTTTTACCGAGCCATTCCGCATCCGCACATTTCTCAACCACTCCGACAAACTCGTGGCCGGGAACACCGGTAAACCCCATATAGCCCTTGACGATCTCAAGGTCTGTGGCGCAGATTCCGGCCAGCAGCACCCGGATCAATGCCTCGCCATTGCCCGCCACCGGTTCAGGATAACTCTCCTCAATTCGCAACGCCCCGTCTTCAAATACTATCGCCCGCATGACTGGATAACCCCCTCAATTATTCCTTCCTGTTTTGCATTCTAACAGAGTTATGGAATATGAAACAACATCCTTGCCTTTTTCTCTTTGCATCTCTTTATCGCACAGCTACACTTGTATCATGCCAATACAGAAATTCGACCCCTTTGAGGACCGCCTCTCACGGGATATCAGAAACACTCTTTCCAAGTCTCTGATGAAGGCGCTTGATTCCCGTGATCTTGCCATTGTTGAAAAAACTGCCGGAATCTATCTGCACCAGGATATCCCCGCCCCTTACCTCGGCTATATCCGCGATCGCCTGGAACGCTACCGGATGTCACTTGATACTATCCGCCAAAAAAAACTAACCGACCCCTTCACGGAAGCTCTTGCCCTTTGGGACAACCATCTTTTCTTTGAGGTGCATGAACGGCTTGAAAAGATCTGGATGACGGCCGAGGGTGACCAAAAAAAGGCGCTTCAGGCCATGATCCGGGCCGCCGGTTTCTATATTCATCTGGCGCACGGCAACACAAAAGCGGCTCACAGCATGGCAGATAAAGCCGCTTCGGCACTCAACCTCTGGGGCCGGGCACTGCCGAATTTCACCGCTCTGAACACCCTTGTGAAAAAACTCCACACCCATGACCCTGTTCCCCCTGAACTGCTTAATTCATAAGGCATTACAGGCTATGGCACCCGAAAAAATCCCCGGCAAAATTAGCTTGTCATCTGAGCGGGCACTGGGTTAAGATACCTTTATCTTTCTTTGCAACTTACTTTGAAATCAATGGTCTTCTATAAAATTAATCGTTAATTATCCAGCCTTTCCAAGACCTGCCTGGATCTTATTATCTGATTGATTTCAAAAGACTTACAAATTTACATAAGGAGAACACAATGGCTGGTGAGAAAGTTAATCACATAACAGATGCAAACTTTGACAGTGACGCCTTGAACGCCGACCTTCCGGTGCTGGTTGATTTCTGGGCCCCCTGGTGCGGACCCTGCAAGGCTATCGGACCCGTTATCGAAGAACTTGCCGAAGAATTTAACGGCAAGATCGGCATCGCAAAGATGAATGTCGATGAAAACCCTGAAACACCTGGGAAATATGGAATACGGGCCATTCCCACCCTGATTCTTTTCAAGAAGGGCAAGATTGTCGATCAGGTCACCGGCGCCGTGGGTAAGACCAACCTTGTCGCGATGATCAATAAAGCTTTATAAGCCTGCCGGATTCAATGAATACCGCAGATTATGAGCTTATCATCATAGGTGGCGGGCCTGCAGGCCTTACAGCCGGCCTTTATGCCGCTCGGTCGAGGCTGAAGGCAGTGCTTCTGGAAAAAGGCGTGGTGGGCGGACAGGTCCTGGTTACCGACTGGATAGACAATTATCCTGGCTTTCCCGAAGGGTTGAGCGGTTTTGACCTGGTAGAAAAAATGGCGGCGCAGGCTGCCCGCTTTGATCTGCAAACCACAATGGCCCCGGTTGAATCCCTGGATTTTTCAGATCCCCTGAAAAAGATCTACCTTGAAGGCGGCAAGACACTTACGGCCAAGACGGTGATTATTGCAACCGGCGCAAGGCCCAAACAACTTGATATCCCCGGCGAGCAAGAACTCACCGGCAAAGGCGTTTCCTATTGCGCAACCTGTGACGGCCCCTTTTATCGAGATATGGAAATCGCCGTGGTCGGCGGCGGCAACACCGCCATCCAGGAGGCGATGCATCTCACCAAATTTGCCAGCAAAGTTACGGTTATTCACCGCCGCGATCGATTACGATCAACGCAAATAGTGCAGGAAAAGGCCTTTGCCAACAAAAAAATTGAATTTCTTTGCGACACAACGGTTATTGCCGTTAACGGTGACAAGGCTGTAGAGTCTTTGAAACTACAAAACAAGGACGGGTCGGAAACAGAACTCGCCGTCCAGGGCGTCTTCGTGCTGATTGGGACCTTACCGAACAATTCCATGTTCCCGGAAGGTCAACTTGTGCTGGAAGACGGCTATATTATCACTGACTGTGAGATGCGAACAAATATCCCAGGGGTGATGGCCGCAGGCGATATCCGCAGCAAGGAAGTCCGACAGGTGATCACAGCAGCAGGTGACGGCGCCGTCGCCGCCCAATCAGCGGAACAATATCTCAGAGAACTCACCGATTAATCCTCCATGTTCAGCCAACCCGCTGTCCGGTATATATCAATGTTGCCAATTAAACTACACATCAGTAAAACTATTTCATTCATTTTCATCCTTCTGGCCATCGCTGTTGCAACCGGGATTTCTGGCTGCGCCTCGCAGGAAATTGAGCGTGAGAATGAAGCCGGGCTCCTCGCTCAGGAAGGATTGGATGATTTTAACCGCGGCAAATATAATGCCGCCCTTGAAATCTTTGAAAAACTGAAAAATCGATATCCATTCAGCCCACAGAGTCTTCTCGCCGAACTCAAGGCTGCGGACTGCAATTTTTACCTGGATAATTTTGAAGAGTCGCGGGTTCTTTACGAAGAATTTGAAAGAAACCATCCGACCAACGAGGCTATCCCTTATGTCTATTTTCAGGTGGGAATGAGTTTTTTCAAACAAATCGACACCACGGACAGGGACCCGGCCGGCGCCCTGGATTCGATCCAGGCTTTTTTGAAACTGATAAAGACCTACCCTGAATCTCCCTATACGGTTGAGGCCAGGGCAAGGATAAGTGAGGCCAGGGATTTTCTCGCAACCCATGAATATCGGGTTGCAGTTTACTACACCCGGAAAGGATCTCTTGAAGAGGCTGCCAGCCGCCTGGATTACCTGTTGTTGAATTATCCGGATTCGAAAATCGCCCCTGAGGCCAAGGTGCTGAAAGAACAGATTGAGCAAGGAACACAACCTGGCCGCCCTTGGTATCTCTGGATACCTGGTGTATCCATGTTTTTAAATTGATTCTTTAACTCTTTGTTTTTTTCTGGATTTACGGTCATAGCGCTCCTGCTCGCTGTATATGCAGCCGCAGTATGATTGACGATAAAGTCCCATTGCCACTGAAAGATCAATGCCTTCCTGCCAGCCCTCCCGGAAATCCCTGTAGTAAAAGGGAATGCCGTGCTCCGTTGCAAGTCTTTCGGCAATTTCCCGTATAGCCTGATGGTTCTGATAGCGGCTGTAAAGAAGTGTTGTGGTAAAGGCGTCCGCCCCGGTTTCGCGGGCATGCAGCACAGTGGCCAAAAGGCGCATTTCATAACAGATGCGACATCGGCCTTCTTCATGAAAGACAACCTGTCGAAGATATTCCCTGAGGCCATAACGGCTATCGCAATCTACCTTGAAACTCAGACGATGCCCCAGATCTTCAACGGTCTGCAGGCGTTTGGTGAATTCCCGAAAGGGATGGATGTTGGGATTATGGAAATACCCCTGCACGGAAATACCTTCATCCCGCAACACTTCAAGGGGGTACACCGTACAAGGCCCGCAGCAGACATGCAGTAACAGCTTCATGCCTCTTTCCTCAAGTCTTTCCAACCTTGAACTGTCTGGGGTTTATATTGAAATTATTAATTTTATAATTGATGATCCGCAAACTTGTATCAAGCAGGCGGGCAGCCTTGGTCTGATTGCCCTTGGCTTTTTTAAGGCTTTCGATGATAAGTTCCCGCTCAAAATTCTCAACCGCAGCTGCCAGTGAAACAGGATTTCGCTCATTAACACTTTCGGCGGTCTGAAGTGTCGGGGGCAAATGGTAACTCTTGATAGATTCTTCATCACAGATCAACACAGCGCGTTCCATGCAGTTCTGAAGCTCCCTGACATTTCCCGGCCAGTGATACTGGATGAGCAGATCAATTGCCGGAGTGGAAATGCGCCTGATCTCCTTATTGTTTTCTATATTATATTTTTGCAGAAAATGTTCAGCGAGCAGCAGTATATCAGTGCGCCGTTCACGTAACGGCGGCAAATAAATGGGAAAAACATTCAGACGATAATAAAGATCTTCCCTGAAACTGCCATCCTCCACAGCCACTTCAAGGTCCTTATTTGTCGCCGTAACAAGCCTCACATCGCATTTAACTGTCTTGGTGCCGCCGAGCCGCTGAAACTCCTTATCCTGTACAACATTGAGCAGCTTTACCTGCACCGTCTGAGTCAACTCGCCGATCTCATCAAGAAAAAGCGTCCCGCCTTCAGCAATCTCAAAGCGCCCTTTCTTGGCGGCCTGCGCCCCGGTAAAGGCGCCTTTTTCATGTCCGAATAATTCACTTTCCAAAAGCGTCTCAGGAAGTGCCGAACAATTGACCGACACAAAAGGCATCCTGGCCCGTTTACTGTTATGATGAATTGCCTTGGCAGCAAGGGTTTTTCCTGTTCCGGATTCGCCGCGAAGCAGCACAGTTGCATTACTTTCAGCAACCCGGGCAATCATTTCAAACACTTCCTGCATCCGGCTGCTGTTGCTGATGATGCTGCCGATCTGATATTTCTCAGTCAACTCCTGTTTAAGCTTGATGTTTTCGTTGCGCAGGCTTTCCTTTTCTTCGTTGACCGCCTGTACACGAACAACCGTCTGCGCGATGAGGCCGCTTAATATGGTCATGAACTGAAGATCGTTGTCAAAGTCGAGTCCGCCTCGATAGTCCCGGTCAACACTCAGAGCGCCGATTGCATGATTGCCATGTTTGATGGGAACGCATAAAAAAGATATTTCTTTCTGAGATATATCGCCCCGGGAGCGGGTCCGATTTAAAAACAGCGGTTCTTCGCTGATCTGCGGAACTACAATCGGCGCCCCGGAGGCCACAACCCTGCCGGTGATTCCTTCACCCACTTTGTATTTGCCGCGCTTTCTTGCCTCGGCGGTCAGGCCATGGGCAACTTCAATTTCCACCTGCCCCGTGAAAGGATTAATGATGGACACCGTGCCGTTGTTCAGCTTCGTTTCACTGGAAACAATCCCCAGAATACGCACCAACGCATCGGGTAAATCCAATGAAGAGGCCAGCACTTTGGTGATTTCAAAAAGGCAGCCGAGATGGGCATATTCCTGTTCTATTTCTTTACGGCTCATAATGTAAGATGTAACCCCTCAGTATCATTAATGAATATTTTTCGGTCTCGTAGATAAGTGAGAATATCGAGACTTCGAAAATCACAAGACGGACGCGGATCCCGCTTTTTACAATTACGCCAATGGTTGAAAATCCATGAATCAGGAGTTTTTACTACAGAACTACAAATTTGTAAAAGAAATTACAACAAATCTGTCATAAGGTGCCGATCCTGCCCTCAAGAACTTCCGCCCACCGGGCATAGCCGAATTCGCTCAGATGTACACCATCCCCGAGGAAACAGTCTTGATGGCTGCTGCCGTTT
>JAHJJF010000054.1 GCA_018823135.1 Pseudomonadota bacterium | reverse complement strand
GGTTCCTGAACCACCCGCAAGGATTATTCCCTTCATGGTCTTCCCTGTATTTCGATTATGCTTTTATCGTCTGATTAATTGTCCGTCCAACATACTCCCAGAACCGGAAAGTCGCAAGACAGGAGTGCATGAAAAAAGCGGCCGATTACGCCGCATTTCAACATTGATTTGTGTGGTGCGGCATAGCATCTTGTATCCCACACCCAACGTCCTAACAAATTGAAACACAATCAACCTTTTGTCAATCTTCATTTAAGTGCCGGACTTCTAACCTATATTCGAGTTTTTGAAAATCACCAGTCTTAGTTCTTGCAATTACACCCATAGCAATTTATCATTTACGCTTTACAAATCCACACCCCCCTGCAACAACACAACTCATGTAACATTCTAATATTACAAGATAAACGGAGACTAAGATGATCAGCAAGGAATTACTCGATATCCTCGCCTGCCCCAAGTGCAAAGGCGAAGTCAAATTGACCGAAAAGGGTGACGGACTCACCTGTGATCAGTGCAAACTCCTGTATGAAATTAAAGAGGATATCCCCATTATGCTCATTGATGATGCAAAAAAAATTGATTAACCCGAATCCATTACAGAGCATGTCAGCCTATTCTCACATAACATCGAAATGTTTCGTCAATGCCCCATACGCCCAACTTGAAACCGGGTTACTAGAACTTATCCTTGGTAACCGGCTGCAACCGGAAATCGGCCTTGAGGGAGACGTCCTGTATACCCGCACCCTTGCCGATTTCACCCAAACCGCGCAGATCCTCAAAGACAACAGCCTTTCATGTACACTGCATGCGCCTTTTCTGGACCTTGCGCCCGGCGCTACTGATAAGTTCATCCGGACCGCCACCCGGGAGAAACTCAGGAAAGCCTTTGAACTTATCCCGATCTTTCAACCGAAATCCATTGTCTGTCATCTGGGATACGAGCACGATAAGCACCACTTCAAAGAGGACGAATGGTTCGGCCTGGCCCTGGAAACCTGGCAGGAGTTGGTGGATCATGCCGCAAATCACCAGACGCCGGTGATGCTTGAAAACACCTTTGAAAAAACGCCGGCGCAACACAGAAAAATTTTTGAAGCCCTTGATTCGCCCTATGCCCGATTCTGTCTTGATGTGGGGCATGTCATGTCCTTTGCAAAAAATACCTGGCAGGACTGGCTTCCCGAACTTGCCCCCTGGCTCGGGCAGCTGCATCTCCATGATAATGACGGTATTTCCGACAGACATCTGGGCATCGGCAAAGGGGTGTTCGACTTCAAGGGACTTTTTGTCTTTATTCAGGAGAATAATCTCTTGCCGATCATAACCCTTGAACCCCATGAAGAAGCCGGTCTATGGGAAAGCCTCGAGGCCCTTGAGCGGATGGAATTTTTCACATAGCACGTAAATCCGTGAGGAGTGAAAGATAGTGCTGAGTACTGAGTGATGAGTGGGGGGGTACTGCATTTTTTTGAGAAAATTCACACCTCACTCCTCACCCCTCACCCCTCACCCATAACAATATCCTTGAATTAATCAGGGATTATACTTGTAGCCACAAATCAAGCAAAACCAGGAATTATCAATGACTGAACAGAACAAATCCGACTTTATCCATCTCCATGTCCACACCCAGTACAGTCTGCTTGACGGTGCAATCCGCTTCGGCGATCTCATGGCAAAATGCAAGGAATACGGCATGGACACCGTGACCCTCACCGATCACGGCGCAATGTTCGGAGCCCTTGAGTTTTATGTCAAGGCCAAAAAAGAAGGACTTAAACCGATCATTGGCTGCGAATTCTATATCGCCCCTAAAAACCGCTTTGACCGCAATGCGAAGAATTCCGGCACCGCAGCGTATCATATCGTGCTTCTGGCAATGAACAAAACCGGGTATCAGAATCTCATGAAGCTTGCCAGTCTCGCCCAGCTTGAGGGATTTTATTATAAACCGCGGATAGATAAGGAAATCCTCGAAAAATACAGCGACGGCCTTATCGCGCTCACCGCCTGCCTGCATGGTGAAGTCGCCTATCTGCTTGCCAAGGAAAATGATATGGCTGCAGCAAAAGAAGCAGCCATAAGCCTCAAAAATATCTTCGGCGACCGGCTCTATCTCGAGTTGCAGGAAAACGGCATTCCCGAACAGAAAATCGCCAACCAGGGCCTCAAGACATTATCCCAAGAGCTCGACATCAAACTCGTTGCCACCAATGACTGTCATTATCTCAATCGCCAGGAATCCCATGCCCACGAGGTGCTGCTCTGCATCCAGACCGGCAAAACAATTCATGATGCCAACCGGTTCCGTTTCTCAACCGATGAACTCTACTTCAAGTCGCCCGATGAGATGAAACGCGCCTTTGCTGAAAATCCCGAGGCAATCGCCACCACTATTGAAATTGCTGATCGCTGTAACATCGAGCTTGAATTCGGCGACCACCATTTCCCTAAATTTCCGCTGCCGGAAGGAGAAACCCTTGACTCCATGTTCGACCGGCAATCCAGAGAAGGCCTGGAAGAACGTATTATTGAAATCCGTGAAAAACAGGGGTTGAGCCCTGAACAGGAAAAGGTCTACAGCGAACGGCTGGATATGGAAATCAAAGTCATCAAGACCATGGGTTTCCCGGGATATTTTCTGATTGTTTCCGACTTTATCAACTGGTCCAAGGATAATAAAATCCCGGTGGGACCCGGGCGTGGTTCCGGCGCAGGCAGCCTGGTTGCCTACAGCATGGGGATCACCGACATCGACCCCATCGAGTACGGCCTGATATTCGAACGTTTCCTGAATATCGAACGAAAGAGCATGCCGGATTTTGATATCGATTTCTGCATGGAGCGGCGCGGGGAGGTGCTTGAATATGTTCAGCGAAAATATGGCGGCGCCGACCATGTCGCCCAGATTATCACTTACGGCTCCATGAAAGCCCGCGGCGTAATCCGTGATGTCGGCCGCGCCCTGGGCATTCCCTATGTCGATGTCGACCGCATTGCAAAACTGATCCCGGACCAGTTGAAAATCACCATCAAAGAAGCCATTGAGCAGGAACCGCGCCTGAAAGACGCCCAGAAACACGATCCCCAGATGGGCGAACTGCTCTCCGTTGCCATGGTTCTTGAAGGTCTGCCACGTCACACCTCAACCCATGCAGCCGGCGTGGTCATTTCCCCTGAGCCCATGGTGGAGTATCTGCCGCTCTGTAAGGGGCCAAAGGGCGAAATCCTCACCCAGTACGACATGAAATACACCGAGATGACCGGGCTGATCAAATTCGACTTTCTGGGACTCAAAACCCTTACGGTGATCGACCGCGCCCTGAAACTCATCCAGTCCGATATCAAGCGGGAGCTGGACATCAGTAAAATCCCGATGAATGATGCCAAGACTTTCGACCTGCTCTGCAAGGGTGATGCCCTGGGGGTGTTCCAGCTTGAAAGTGCCGGGATGCGGGCGCTGCTGATGAATATGAAGCCCGAGCTGTTTACCGACCTCATCGCCCTGGTGGCGTTGTACCGTCCCGGCCCCCTGGAAAGCGGCATGGTGGATCAATTCGTCAATACCAAACACGGCAAGCAGGTGGCGGTCTACCCGCTGCCGCAACTGGAATCCATCCTCAAAGAAACCTACGGGGTCATAGTCTACCAGGAACAGGTAATGAAGATTGCCAATGTTCTTGCAAGTTATACCCTGGGCGATGCGGATATGCTGCGCCGCGCCATGGGCAAGAAAATCCCCGAGGTGATGAATGCGGAAAAAGGCAAGTTCATGGCCGGGGCGGAAAAAAATAAAATCCCCAAGGACAAGGCGGAGTCTATCTTTGACCTGATGGCAAAATTCGCCGGGTACGGATTCAATAAATCCCACAGCGCCGCATACGCGCTGATCGCCTACCAGACCGCTTATCTTAAGGCCCATTATCCGGCGCAGTTCATGGCGGCACTCCTGTCCTGCGACATGAACAACACCGACAAGGTTGTGGTGTATATCAGTGAATGCAAGGATCACGATATTGAGGTGCTGCCCCCGGATATCAACGAGTCGGATCAGGATTTCACCGTTATCAACGATCGGGTCAGGTTCGGACTCGCAGCGGTGAAGAACGTCGGCGGTGCCGCCCTTGATTCGATCATCGAAGAAAGAAAAAAAGACGGCCCGTTTCGATCATTGGAAGAATTCTGTTCCCGGGTGGATTCAAGAAGGGTCAACCGGCGGGTCATCGAAAGCCTGATCAAGGCCGGCGCCTTTGACTCACTGTATATCAAGCGCTCACAGCTCTACGCTATCCTCGACCAGGCCCTGGACCAGGCCCAGGCAGCCCAGCGGGACAAGCTGAGCGGTCAGAAATCTCTTTTCGGGCTTCTTCCTGCGGATGGAATTGCCAAAACCGCCAGTATCAATCTGCCGGATATTCCTGAATGGTCCGACCGGGATAAACTCAATTTTGAAAAGGAAACCGTGGGTTTTTATATTACCGGCCATCCTCTGGACAATTACCGCAACGAGATCAAGCAGGTTGCCGACAGCGACATCCCGGGGCTGGCCAACCTGCATGATAACACGCCGGTGCGGGTGGGCGGCTTGATCAAGACCGTCAAAGACCACAAGAGCAAGAAGGGCGACGCCATGGCCTTTATCACCCTTGAAGACACCATGGGTACCCTTGAGGTTGTGGTTTTCCCGGAAACCTATGCGCAGTGCGCCCATCTGCTGAGCAGCACTGAACCGGTCATTGTCCAGGGTACTCTCAAAGATGATGAAAGGGGCCTGAAAATCATTGCCGACAGCATCGATCTGCTTCCCGAAGCACGGGTCAAATACACCGCAAATATCCGCCTGCTCCTGCAAACCGACAAAATAAGTCGCCGGAAACTTGAGGAGATCAAGAAGATTATCCTGCATAATCACGGCCCCTGTCCTTTTTCCCTGACCCTGCATTTTGCCGACCGCGGTGAAGTCGACATCGAAATGCCAGGTGATTTTACAGTGAGGCCCTGCACAGAATTTGCCACCGGGATGAAAAAACTCCTGGGCTATAACGCCATCCATTATGATAAGAAACCCGCTGAAATAAAACCGAGAAACGGCCGCAACGGCAATTACAGAAAACAGGCTGGTGTCTGATTTTTTTTTGTAATTCATAAGAATTATCAACCGATTAGTAAACTCCTTCCTGGACATGTGCTACGGCTTTTTCCGAACTTCTTCGCTGGTCGACGAAATCCCGCTTCCTGCGGGTTCGTCGATGCGTGACCTCATGTCACGCACCCTTCAGGCCTGATCGCTTCGAAATTCGGGCCGGGCGCAAGTTGCCGGAAGGAGTTCACAAATCGGCAAGGATTTTGGGGACTCAAACTGACTATCGCCTGAGATTCGATGGCAATCAAGAACATTCATGATATACTCCTTGCATGGGTTTCAGCAAATCATCAAAAAACGTCCTCTGGCAGGTGATAATCGTCGCCGCCGTCTTCCTGATTACCTCCGGACTTTATTATTCCCAGGCCTTTGAAAGATTCGAGTGGATTACCCAGGACCAACGCCAACGGCTGTTCCGCGCTGACAAAAAACTTCCCTCAGAAATTGCCGTCATCCTCATTGACGAGGCATCGCTTAAACAGTGGAATGCCGAGTTAGGCCGCTGGCCATGGCCCAGATCGGTCTATGCCGATCTTCTGGATTTCTTGAGCATGGGCGAGCCCAAGGCCGTGGTCTTTGATATCATTCTCACTGAAAACCAGGCGGATCTCTGTACCGATGAAGTCATAAACATCCATGACCAGCGACTGATCGATGACACCACGCAGTTCAATTTTTCATACAACGCGGTACAAATCCTCAAAGATGTTGAAGACGAAAGAAACAAGGATCTCCTCTTCCGCTCCCTTAACCCTGAATTCAGGGCAAAACATGCCATCACCAATGCCCGGGGCCGGGGATTCAAGACCGGCGTCCACAATAATTTCCTCACGCCGTTTGCCGGCCTGGATCTGGCCAGCAAAGGTATAGGCGCCGTGGATATTGATCCTGACGGCGATGGCATTTACCGCCGAGCGAAACTGTTCCGTGAATACCTGGGCGACCTCTACCCATCCTTACCCGTATCACCTTTGTTGGAAACGCTGAATACAAAGGATATCCAGATTGCTGACAACCTGCTTAAAATTGATGGGAAATCTATCCCCGTGGACCAAGAGGAGGACTATCTCTTTAATCTCTACGGCGGCATCAACCCTTTTTCCATTGGCGGCATCCTCGAAGCCCGCAAACAAATCAAACTGGGTGAAGTGGATAACCTGATTGTCTACCCCGATGAGTTTGCCGGAAAAATCGTCTTTGTCGGCGCCAGCGCCGTTGGCCTCCTGGATGAAAAACCAACCGCCCTGTCCCCTAAAGCTCCCGGTGTCTATATCCATGCCTCCATTGCCGGCAATATCCTGAATAACGATTTTTTGGTTCTGGTCAAACCTGCTGTGACCCTGGGGCTGATTTTCTGTTTTTCTCTGCTGTCCATGGCCTCCATCTTCTATTTCCAGCGTTTCACCCTGCAGCTTCTCTCCCCCATTTACCTGGCTGCAGGTTATGTGGGCTGGGCGCTTTTCCAATATAAATATAATATTGTCTATGATATCACCGCCCCCGTTGCCGCCATCATCATCTCCTGGCTCACAGCCTTTGCCTATTTGAGTTTTACCGAAGGCAAGGCGAAACGACAGGTAAGAAACATTTTTTCCCAATATGTCTCCCCGGAGATTCTCAACGAACTTACCGAAAATTCCGAGGATATCCTGGGCAGCGTCATCAGCCGCAAGGAACACATCACCATATTATTTTCGGATGTAAGAAGTTTTACAAGCATCTCTGAAGAGCTTGAAGCGGAACAGGTTGTCGATCTCCTGAATTGCCATTTCGAGGCCATGACCGATGTCATTTTCAATTATAAGGGAACCCTGGATAAATTCATCGGTGATGCGATTATGGCCTTCTGGGGTGCGCCCATCAAGGTTAAAGACCATGCCACCCAGTCCGTTCTGGCTGCAATAGAAATGATCCGCAGGCTTGAAGATGTAAACAGAAAACTCAGGGAAAAAGGCTACCCAAAAATCACCATCGGCATCGGAGTCAATACCGGTGAGGTTGTTCTCGGTAATATCGGCAGCGAGAAAAAACTCGACTACACGGTTATCGGCGATGCGGTAAACATTGCTTCACGCCTCGAAGGACTCACCAAGCAATACGGCTTCCCGGTGATTATTTCGGAATACACCTTTAACGAGCTGGACAAAACAATTCCCTGCATGATTGTCGACCAGGTCCGGGTCAAAGGCAAAACAAAACCGGTAAAACTCTTCACACCGCTGGCAATGCCGGATGATTCGGAAACGGAACTTGATTGTGCAAGACACCAGGCGGAACTGGCTTCCAGAGGTTTCAAACTCTATCAGGATCAAAAATGGGATGAGGCGATAGAAGTGTTCAGCACTCTTAGCAATAATGATTTATCAAAAGTTTATATTGATAGATGCGCCGTTTATAAAGCAAACCCGCCGGATATTCCATGGGACGGGGTGTTTACGATGAAGACAAAGTGAGCAACCTTTTTCATTGTATTTCTGCAGCACTTTTATAGTAGAATCAACCAGGTAAAAGATTTTATTGTTCGCAAAACAAAAGGACCACCATGAAAAAAATTATCCTTATATTGTCCCTGGTTTTTCCTGTTCTCCCGGGTCTCCTTCATGCAGCAGATACCCTGTATGTCCAGAGTGTCTCTGCGAAACTGATGGATGCACCGAAATTCAATGCCAAGGTAGTCGCCAGGTTTGAACAGGGGCAGGAACTTTCAGTCAAAGAACAAAAAGGCAGCTGGTATATGGTTGAAGCAGATAAACAACAGGGATGGATCTCCAGACTGCTGGTTTCCCTTGCGCCGCCAATGGAAAAAATAAGCCTTATTACCACATCTGACACGGATGTCAGCAAAAACGCCAGACGCCGGGCTTCTACCGTTGCCACCGCAGGCGCCGCCAGAGGTCTTGCCGCTGACGACCGCAGGCGGGCAAACCAGGCGCTGCAATCAAATTTTGCCTCACTGGCGTTTGTTGAAGGCATAACCGTTTCCCCTCAGGAATTGAACGAATTCATCCAGAACGGAGTTGGCGAATGAAACATACGGCATTCAATCCCAGGTTTTCCTTCTTTATGATTCTTGGCCTTTTTCTCATCACTATCATTCCTGTGTTGTCCGGAAATCTTTTTGAAGCCGATGCCCGCCCGCTGGATTATCGGGCAAGACTGTCTGCAAAGGACGCTGCCGCGGATAATTCCATTGAAGACGTCCGGGCGGAAATTAATTTCGGCCGCGAAGTTGCCGCGAGAATCCTTGGCCGCTTCAAATTGAACAGGGACGACATTCTCACCAGATATGTCAACCTGGTTGGCCACTCACTTCTGAGACACACCAACAGACCGGAACTCGACTTTCATTTCGCGGTGCTGGACAGCGACACGATCAACGCCTATACCGCGCCGGGCGGTTATATTTTTATTACACTGGGAGCGTTAACGCTTATGGAGGATGAGGCCGAGCTTGCCGGAGTCCTGGCCCATGAAATCGCCCATGCAACCGAAAAACATATCGTCAGGGAATTAAACATCAAAGGCTCGGAACAATCAGCCGCCGCAGGACTTGCCCATCTTCTGGGCGGCGCCGGCGACCCCACCAAAATGGCCTTTGTGCAGGCGGTGGACATGGCAATGGACCTGCTTTTTACCAAAGGCCTTAACAAACAAGACGAATTCGTTTCCGATGAGATCGGCACTTTTCTGCTTGCAACTGCGGGTTATGATCCTTCCGCGTTACAGCGTTATCTGCTGAAAGTGAAGAAATCCCGTGAGGATAAATTACAGGTTCTTTACAGCACCCATCCGGCCTTTGAAGAACGCCTCGCTGCCCTCGCCCTTGCAATCAGTGAAAATGGCTTGAATAATTTACAACTTCCAACCCTTAAGGAGAGATTTAATGCCACGCTCAGATAATGATGTCCTTTCCCGTAAAATGAACCAAACATGCGGCAGGAAAGTTTATACAATCATTTTGGTCTGTTTACTGACCTTTCCACTCATATCGGGAACCGGTTTTGCTGATGAGGACCATTACAATAATCTCCTTATCGGCGACCGGGCAACGGGCCTGGGCGGCGCATACACCGCAATATCAGACGACCCATCCGGACTGTATTACAACCCTGCCGGAATCGTCTATGCGACCACCAGAAATCTCACCGCCAGCGTCAACGCCTTCAACCAGCAATATAAAACTTACAAAAACGCCCTGGCCGGAGGTGGGGATTTTAAACGGAACAGCACCACGCTCCTGCCGAATTTTCTGGGTGTGGTCCAACCGCTGGGTAAAGGGATGATAGGGTTTTCAATCGCCGTGCCTGATTCGATTAATGAAGATCAGGACCAGACTTTTTCAAATCTGCCGTCTTCAAACGGCACGATCACCGCCTATAATTTCAACCTCAACCACAGCGACAGCACCATCGAATTCGGCCCGTCCTATGCCATGGAAATCAACAAATCACTGTCAGTGGGAATGACCCTTTATTTTCATTATCGTGAGAAAGAACTGATCCAGAATAATTTCATCGAGTATGCCAATGGCGACTACCTCTGGGCCAACTCCTATTACCAGACCACGGAATACGGCATGCAACCGCTCCTGGGAATCATGTGGAGTCCGGTTGACAAACTCGCCCTGGGTTTGCGGGTCGGCCAGGTCTTTGTCTATGATTCCTACACCAGATCCCAGTATGCCCAGAGATCGGAAATCACCGCTACCGCCACCGATTCAATAACCATGCCCGCACCTTCCACCCACACCGAGAACCGGGAACAACCCACCAGTTTCAAACTGGGCGCGGCCTGGTTCCTTTCGGAAACCATGCTGCTTTCCGGTGATTTCTCGTATTATACCGCCGTGGATGACGTAAATTTCGGCGACCGGGAGGCCACCTGGAATATCGCCATGGGCATGGAAAAATTCTTCTCGGAAAAAACCGCCCTGCGCCTCGGTATCTTTACCAATAACGCCAACACCAAGGACATCGAGGCAGGGAAAAGCGGACAGGGCGAAAACATTGATTTTTATGGGTTCAGCGTCAGTTTAAGTAAATTCACCAGAAACACTTCGATCAGCGGCGGTTTCAGTTATTCCACCGGCAGCGGCGACGCCCAGCTGTTCAGTAACACGAGCATTCAGGATGTGGAGTCCTATTCCTATACGCTGTATCTCTCCACTTCCTACAGTTTCTAAACGGTTCAAAGCATTAGTTAGAGTCTGTCCATAAATGAGGATTTTCGAAGTCTACGCTTATCTCTTGAAGTTCAAGGACCGCGAAAAAAATAAGCACAGACATATAGTTGATATTTCGAGCATTATTTTTTTGAGTATGACGCGGAAATTCTAGCAAAAGACCTTTTATGGACAGGCACTAGCCAATCGGCAGAATAACGGTAAACGTCGAGCCGCGGCCGACCTCACTGTCCACGGTTATTTCACCGCCGTGTTTCTTGATGATGTCGTAACAGATGGAAAGCCCAAGTCCCGTGCCTTTGCCCACATCCTTGGTGGTAAAAAAAGGCTCGAACAATCGACTCAGATGTTTTTCGGCAATCCCTGCGCCGGTATCTGAAATTGCTATTCTTACAGAATGTTTTTCCCCCCATGAGCGAATAGTAATTACGCCCTGATCTTCAATGGCCTGAGCGGCATTGACCAGGAGGTTCATGAACACCTGATTCAATTGCTGCGGGAAACATTTCACCCGGGGGATATCGCCATAGTTTTTCTCAACCGTGGCCTTGTACTTCAGCTCATTCCATACCACATTGATGGTTGATTCCAGGCATTCGTTGATGTCCGCTTCGGATTCCACGGCCTGATCCACCCGGGAAAAGGTTTTCAATCCCTGAACAATGGTTTTGACCCGGTCCGCGCCTTCAAGGGATTCGGCAACAAGATCCTTAAGGTCTTCAAGAATAAAATCGATTTTGAGTTTCTTCCGAGCAGTCTTTGATTCTTCAATGGCTTCAAGATCCCTTAATTTTTCAATGATCTGAGCCTGGGTTTCAATAAACTCGGTTACCTTCCCGGTGTATTTGCCAAGGGAGGTCAGATTGCTTGAAATAAATCCCATGGGGTTGTTGATCTCATGGGCCACACCGGCGGCCAACTGTCCCACAGAGGCCATTTTTTCGGTTTGCAACATCTGGGCCTGGGCTGATTTCAACTGTTCAAATGCGTCATGAAGTTCTGAATTCTTTGCCTCAAGAATATGCATCATATTATTGAACTCTTCGCCGATCTGATAAATAGGGTCTTCCGTGGCTTTTTTATACACTTGACAATTGATGCAGTTGTCCAGTTTGCTGGCAAATTCCCCCTGCACTTCCCCTCGGCAGAATGTACCGGCAATCTGCCAGCATCGTGGAGCATCTCCGCCATAACATGGGCAATCCTCCTTGTTGCAATTCTTAATTTCGGAACAGGAAGAAAGATTTGGATTTTCAAAACGAAAGCCAAAATCCTTCCCTGCGGCAACCTTCTGAATAATACCTGATAATTTATCAAGGGCTGTTTGCAGTTTCTGGCGATTTTCGTTGATTTCCGTGTTCCTGAGTTCAAGGGCGCTTGACACCTTCTTCAACTGGGTAATCTCACTGATCGTAACTACGGTGCCGCCCGTGTTATCTGTTGAGGCCAGCGAATCGGTAAAGGGATATGTTTTTATCACAAACCATCTTCCGGTACGGGGATCTCGCACCTCAGCAACTAAATCACCACTCAAAGATTGCCGCGCTATTCCGAAATCTCCAACGAGTTGCTGCCAGTCCTTGCCAAGAATTTCATCATATGACTTTTCAACAAAATCCTTAAAGGCTTTATTTATCCTCCTGACAACCCCATTCCCATCGGCAAGAATCACCATCTCGCCCATGCAATCCATGGTCCGCTCCCACTCCTTTTTTGCCTGTTCCACTTTTGAAAAAAGTTGTCGTAGATTCAGATGTTGATTTTCCAAAGCCTCCCGGGCTGCAACCAGACTTGCTTCAAGACGGTCGATGTATTTATAGAAAACAAGAATCAATACAATACCGAGAAACATGCCGGAAAAGAGAATGATCAACGAAAATTTAATTAATGAAGTATGCTCGCGGCTGACATCCCGTATAGCGAAAATATCCCCGACGTGCCGATTTCCCGCATCCTTAAGCGCAGTAAATCCTCCAAAATAGTTCCGGTTTTGACTCTCAATCTCAAAAAGTTGTCCCTTATGCGCATCCTGGCCTGCCTCAAGAAAACCCGCAATTGCATCGGGAACATCGTCCATGGTTTTATCCATGAGCACAGCAGTTGAATAGGAATCCCAATCGCCGATACGGCCCATCATTGGCAAGCCTTCCTGCCATTTTTCACGGTTCAGAAAAGGTTTATCAATGAAGAAAAAAAGGTCTATTCCGAGTATTTCTTTTAATTTCGGGGTGATATGCTCAATTTCCTTGCCAAGTTCCAGATACCCGGCAAGGGCGCCTTTAATATACCAGGGCCGCACCACTCTCAGGGTAAAGGTGCCAAACGGGCCAAGCTCGATTCCATAAGCCGTTTTCCCCTTGCTCACAGCCTGTTCCAAAGTAAACCTGTTGATCAGGTCACTGTGCCGCGGAGGATTATGCATCCTCAAGAAATTGACCTTGTCGGTTGTATGAAAATAGAAATGGGTAATATGGTATCTGGAGTTGATCTGCTGATAATAGGGTAAAGCCCTTTGAAGAAGCATATCTCTATCCCCAGCAACAAATGCTTCCTGCAATGACGGCTCTGTTTCAAGATTATCAAGCATGCTGTTGAGCAACGCCGCTTCCTCATCCAATATCCCTTGAAATAGGAGATCCAGCCGGTCAATCCGTTCGCGGACATCATGGATGATGCTTTGATGCTGGAGCTTATAAGCTCCGAACACCGCGCCGCAGATCAACAACAAAAAAACAATCCCCAGTGGGATCAGAAGCGGTTTTTTTATTCTTTCGACAGTATCTTCTGGCAAAGTGATCCTCCGGAACTAACTGAAATCATACCAGGATGATTTTTGATTATTTCTCTTCAACAGGCAGCTTCACGGTAAAAGTAGTGCCCTTGCCCACTTCGCTTTTCACAAGTATTTCCCCGTGATGCTTTTTGATAATATCATCGGCGATACTCATCCCGAGGCCGGTGCCTTTTCCCGCAGGCTTGGTGGTAAAAAAAGGCTCGAACAGCTTCTGCAGATTTTCCTCAGGAATGCCGCAGCCGGTGTCGCTGATGGTGATCAGGATATTTTTCTCATCATGTACGGTTTTGATGGATATAACCCCTTTGTCTTTAATGGCGTGGGCGGCGTTTGTCAGGAGGTTCATAAAGACCTGATTCAATTGCTGGGGATAACAATTAATACGAGGCAGATCGCCGTAATCTTTTTCAACGGTGCAATTATATTTCAGTTCGTTCCAGACGATATTGAGCGTCGTTTCAATACATTCATTGATATCGGCGGCGTGCATTTCATCTTCATCCATTCTGGAAAAACTTTTAAGATTCTGGACAATTTTTTTGACCCGTTCTGCGCCGTCCAGCGATTCAGCGATCAAGTCGCCGATATCGTCCACGACAAAATCAATTTTAAGCTTTTTCCTGAGCTGCTTTAATTCTTTTATAACACTCTCATCAATTCCGCCCTTTAATGCTGCTTCCTGGGCATCCATATATTCTTTGCATTTGCCGACATATTTCCCCAGGGAGGTGAGGTTGCTGGCGATAAAACCCATGGGGTTGTTGATCTCATGGGCAACGCCTGCGGCAAGCTGGCCGATGGAGGCCATTTTTTCCTGCTGAATGACCCGGGTCTGGCTCTTTTTCAATTCATCATAGGCATTCAACAACTCAATATGGGCCTCCTCATGGAGCAGCTTTTCATTGACCAGCGATTCTTCAAGCGCCTTTCTTTCCGTGACATCCCTGGTTACATGCACTACCTGTATCACTTTGCCATTTGAATCGAATATGGGGGAGGTGGAAACCTCCACAAACTTTTTTTCACCTGCGCCGTTAAAATGTACATGCTCGACCATACTGTGACTGCCATTCGCAACGGTTTCATGAAGGGGACATATATCATCAGGCTCCTTGCAAGGCTCGTCACTGCCATGAGTCACTTTATAACAATGCCTGCCAACCACCTTTTTTTCGGGTAATCCTGCTTCTTCAAGAAAAGCTTCATTGACACTTATAAGCCTGAAATCTTCGGCATCAATAATCGCAATCGAGGCATTGATACTGTTTAAAATGATTCTGGGTAATTCATTGAGTTGCCTGATTTCCTGCCGCATCTTTTTTCTTTCAATGATTTCTTCCAGCCGGTGGGCGACATCATCAATAATCAGGGGTTTGATAAAATAACCGCAGGCCCCTTCCTTGATGGCGGCAGTGGCATTCTCAATGGCCAGATCGCCGGTAATAATCACACATTCCAGGTCCGGCTGCTTTGCCTTCAATTGACGGAGAAGATCAATCCCAAGCATGTCGGG
The DNA here is from genome assembly GCA_018823135.1 of Pseudomonadota bacterium. Lineage (NCBI taxonomy): Bacteria > Pseudomonadati > Pseudomonadota > Pseudomonadota bacterium. The sequence goes on along the minus strand of JAHJJF010000054.1, from coordinate 4,803 downwards.
AAGATGGATGTCAATCATTGCAACATCGAACTCCCGTGCCTCGGCAGTCTCAATTGCCTCTTTGCCGCTGGCAGCCGTTACAACTTCATATTCCTTGAATGTAAAAATTTCCTTGAGAACGATTCGAATTCCTATGTCGTCATCGATGACCAGTAACCGGTTCTGAGCCATATGGCCTCCTTTGATCTTCAGAATACATAAACCAGTGTTTAACAAACGGACCAGGGCTGTCAAACAATCTTTTATAGATAGACGTAATTATTGGAAAAAGCCATAAGGCATTTAGGATTATTCGGGTTTTTGAAAATCATCCGCGAACAACTGCACAAAAAAACAATAATAAAAGCGCGCATGAATGGGATGGGCTTGAGGAATGAAACTTATCTGGGAATCAATGTTGGTTGTTTAGCGAGAATCAATTTGAGCCAGTCGAACCCGAAACGCAATAATGCTTCGTCATCGGTTTCAATAAGGCGTCGCCTTGATTTATCCAGGCGGAATCTTTTCAGGAGATCGTGATCATTGACATACTGGCGGAACCTGTCGATATTATAACAGACCATAAATGCCATGAGCTGCTTGGGTCCGGCTGCTCCCTCCCCGGCCCAGGGATTTGTTGAAAACAGGGTGTCCATCTCCGCCCAGAGATCATCCATGACATTGTAATATTGCAATTTCTGATCACGGATCCACTCTTTCACCGACCACTGGGTTTCCTGCTCGTGACCTTTACAATACTCATGATTGGTTAAAAAAAAGAATTCTTCAGGTCTGCCGTCCGAAGGAGTGCGGTCCACAGCCCGCTCCAGAGGATAGGTCCGGCAGGCGGAAGGACGGTCTTCGTAAACCGTGCAACCGCTTTTATCCAGAAATGGACAGGTCCTTTCCAGAGTATCGCTCATCTGCAGCATCAATGCCGGGAAAAAAGGATTCGCACCCTGGACAACCCCGGTATAACGGTTGAGAAAATCTTCCGAGCTGATCTGTAACCTGTTTTTCAGACGGATAATATCATAGGGATAGAGATAGAGATCGAGCTTCCGGCAGCAGGCGGTGAAACAGGGGACATCCGGGTTGCAGGCAAATTGGAAGGTATTTTTTCCAAGGGGGACCATGCCTTGTGGAAAATTCTTCTCTGCTTTTTCCTGTTGAGCCATCGTCAAATAACCTCCGAAAATCAGTACTGAAAGACACGTTTCCTGAAACGCAGGGATCGTACCATCAGCCTTTTAAAAGGTCAAGCGCCGCTCTTGAAATTAGTCATAAACAATTTGATTAATAATAATTATCATAAAAAATATTTCGTAATTTAACCGCCTTCATGTCATATTCAAATAATTCCATCGGCCAAAAACATCCTGCCGTCAGCTACGAATTCTGAACCGGAGGCAGGTCTAACCCGAGATAACGTCATTTAATCTTCATGCAACTTGCTAAATTAATAGAATCAACCAAAGATCTTCCCACTCTGCCGGCAGTTGCGACCCAGATAAACGAAGAGACCAAAAAGAAATCGCTCACCGCACATTCCCTGGGGAAAATAATCGCCCAGGACCCATCCCTCACCTCGAAACTGCTGAGACTCGCAAATTCCGCCTATTACGGCCTGGCACGTCAGGTTGAAACCCCACAGCGGGCAATCACCGTACTGGGATTAAATACCATCCAGAGCCTGGCGCTCTCTGTTTCTGTTTTCAAATTATTCTCCAGTGACTCGGAAAAAGTCATTGATTTACAGGGTCTCTGGTGTCACAGCCTGGGTGTTGCAGTGTCTTCAAAAGCGATTACGATGATCACCCAACCGGAACTGGCCGAAAAAGCCTTTGTCGGCGGCATTCTCCATGACATAGGAAAAATAATCATCGCCCATAAAATTCCTGATGCCATGAGAGAGATCCTCAAACTGATGAAAGACTCGGACATCAATCAGGCGGATGCGGAGAGTAAGGTGCTTGGCTATTCCCATCCGCGTGTCGGCGCCATGCTGGCCGAGTCCTGGAATTTCCCGGAGGATTACGTCAATGCAGTACGCAAACATCACAAACCCTTTTTGCCAAAAGAAATCTCGGAAAAAAAAGAGGCGACTCTGATAAATTCCATTTATGTGGGCAATATGATTGCCAAGGCCGCAAAACTGGGTGTAAGCACGGATCAGAAGATGATAAAAATTGATGTGGAAATCCTGAAATACCTCGATTTATCCAATAAAAAACTCCCCGACCTCCTTAAAGAAATCAAAACCCAATACGACGGGATTACCGAATCCTGGGATCTGGGGTAAGGGCAGTGAGGAGTGAGGGGTGAGGAGTGAGGGGTGAGGAGTGAGGAGTGAGGAGTGAGGAGTGAGGAGTGAAAAATAACTCAACCTGCCAGTAACACAAGATTTATTTCTTCCGGCATCCTACCTCTGTCCTCTGTTTTCTTTCCTTGCCCCATGAAGGGCAGGCTATCCATTCATCTCCTGCCCGCGCTTCCTAAGATTCGCGTTTGACCAGAACAAAAATACCGGTTTTGGTCGGATCGACGGAATAATATCTTCTGAGAATTTCTATGCTTGCGGCATCGAGGGTCATGCCGCCTTTGAGCAGCAGGAGCCCGGTGCCGCTGGTTGCATCATTGGCAAGTATCATTCCGGGCCGCAATTCCCGTGCGGATACTTCGATTTCGACAAACTCGGACACGGCCAGGCGTTCCTTGTACACCGCCCGGACCGGCTTCCTCATCACTGAAACAACCTGTGGGTCGAATATTTTTCCGGAATGACGCTTTACTTCGTTAATTGTATGGTCAACGCCACTGTCGCCCTGGAATTTCCTGACGCTGTTGTCGACATAATCGGCTACGGCAATAATTCTTGCCCCCAGGGGTATGGCATCTTTTTTAAGCCCGTCCGGGAAACCCCTGCCGTCAAAACTTTCATGGTGATGCCGAATAATCCCGCCGATCTCGCGCAGATCTTCGATAATATCGATAGCCGCCTGGCCCCGCACAGGATGGTTGTGATATTCAACCTGCTCCTCAGAGGTCATATTCTTGACATCCTTGATAAGCATCAGATCCGGCGTGCCCACCTTGCCGATATCATGAAGAAGGGATGCGATCCGTATATTCTCGATTTCATCAGCGGATAAATTCATGTTTTCAGCCAGGGCAACCGACAGGTCCGCAACATTTTCCGCGTGACTCCTCATACTCGGATCCCGGAGTTCCAATAATTTTGAAAATGCCAGGATCGTGCTGTTAAAGTTGTTTTTCTGACGGGTATTCAACTCACGAAGTTTATCATAACTGTTCTGGAGCTCCATGGTCTGCTCCTGAACAATGATCTCAAGCTCGACGCTCCATTTTTTAAGTTCCCTGGTTTTCTGCCTGACAAGCTTGCCCAATCTCTTGTTTTCAATAACCAGCTTGTATCGACCCAGTGCCTCTTTGACTGCCAGAACAAGTTCATCGTCCTTCCAGGGCTTATTGATATAGCGCATTGCGCCACCACGGTTGATCGCGTCGATTGCGGCATTCACATCAGCGTAGCCGGTCAAGACGATTCTGATTGCCATCGGCGCAATCTTCCGGGCCTTTTCAAGAAATTCCACGCCGTTCATCTCCGGCATTCGCTGGTCGGAAACAATGAGACCGATGTCTTCGTTCTCCTTCAGAATACCAAGGCCTTCCTCTCCGGAGGTTGCGGTGAAAACCTCAATATCCTCCTCCATGAACAATCGCCTGAGCGCCTTGAGAATATTCGCCTCATCATCTACAAAAAGGACTTTCGGGGTATAGGTTTCTTTTTCACTCATTCTTGTTCTCTATTTATGATTTGATTACGAATAATCCCTATTTCTCATCCAATACCAGAACAACTCCTTCCCGGGAATCATCCACCACAAGACCAGCCCCCTTGACAACCAGTTCACGACCAGCAACCTGTATTGTTCTGCTGACCATGGTATCCGATATTGTATCAATCAGCTCAAGGAACGCCGGAGGCAGAATTTCTGTGGCATCCATTCCGGGAACAACAGCCCCTTCTCCCTGAAAAAAATAATGCGCCCGGGCGTTGCATTGGACGATCATACCCTGAGTGTCCAACCCCAGGACGCCCACCGGCAGGGCATCGAGAATCTTCTGTCCCCGCTCAAGCACCTTATTCTGGAACAACAGCTCCCCGGTTCTCTCCTCCACCAGTTCCTCAAGGTTTTCGTTAAGGCGTTTTAATTCCTCATTGTGATCGCTGAGTTCCCTGGTGAGTTCAATGTTCCTCTTCCGGAGAAAATATACCTCCACAGCCTTGGCGATGGTAACCTTCAGCTCATCATCATTCCAGGGCTTGGGGATGAATTTATAGATCTGCCCCTCGTTGATCGCCGCCACCACCGCCGCGGTATCGGCATATCCCGAAAGCACGATGCGCACTGTGTCCGGCCAGCGCTCAAAGACCTGTTTCAGGAAATCAACGCCGTTCATTCCGGGCATGCGATAATCGGAGATAATCACCTGCACTGATTCTTCCACCGCAAGGGTCTCAAGGCCCTCTTCTCCGGAGTTTGCCAGCAGCACTTCATACTCCTCATCCATGAAAAGTCTGTTGAGGGCCTTTAAGACATTTTTCTCGTCGTCCACACAGAGAATCCTGACGTTTTCGTTCATCTCACTGATCCCCTACAACCGGTATTGATATGGTAAAAACAGTTCCCTTGCCAAGCTCACTCTGGACGATAATCTCGCCGTTATGATTCTTTTTGACGATATCGTAAACAATGCTCAAACCCAGGCCGGTGCCCTTGCCCGCTTCCTTTGTGGCTC
>JAHJJF010000053.1 GCA_018823135.1 Pseudomonadota bacterium | reverse complement strand
GCGCAAGCACGGTTCTGAGAGGGGCCGGGGCCAACAAGTCAGTACATTAAAGTGATCTCATGACACGCAGTAGCCGCGTGCGGCGAGACGTAGTCTGCGACCTTTCATTGAACTGCTTGGAGAAACCGGTCTACTCGACTTTGTGACTTTGTTCTTATGGTTAAATAAAAGTTTGAACTCATTGACAGGATTTGATCGTATCGTTGGTCATCGCTGCTTTTTTATTGACACTCTTCGGGGAAAGTGAATATCATTATGTAAGAGTATTACATTATTTTTTCTTACTTAGTGGAGGATGTTTATGCGGATTACTTCAAAGGGACAGGTTACCATTCCTATGAATATTCGACTAAAAATGGGTTTTATGCCTGATACGGATGTGGATTTTGTTGTGAAGGGAAACAGCGTTTTGATAGTTAAATCAACTGACCCCGGTAAATCCCGTGGAAAAAAAATTATTGATCGCATTCGCGGTAAGGCAACAGTGAGTATGTCGACAGCGGATATCATGGCCCTGACCAGGGGTGATGAATGACTTCCGAAAAAATCATGGTTGACAGCAATGTTCTCCTTGATGTGCTTACCGAGGACGCAAGTTGGTTTGAGTGGTCCGCTGCAAAAATTTCTCAATATGCTGATCAATCAATCCTCTGCATCAATCCTATCATCTACTCTGAGGTATCTATGGGTTTCGAATGTATCGAGGATCTTGAGGCCGCTCTGCCCGAAGATGTTTTTACCCGTGTTCCTCTCCCTTTTGAGGCAGCCTTTCTAGCTGGTAAATGTTTTTTGAAGTATCGGCGGGCTGGTGGAGTAAAACGTTCACCATTGCCTGATTTTTTGATTGGGGCCCATGCTGCAGTAAAAAAAATGACCCTGCTTACCAGAGACAGTTCTCGTTTTCGATCATACTTCCCTGGGTTGAATTTGATTTGTCCTTAAGAGACGTTTCTGGCAAGTGAGGGGATAGCAAGGGTGACAGTACACCTCGAAATACCGTGACGGAAAGCGGCAAGAGTCTCCTCAAGCACTGTATACTGGAGATTTTGGAAAGGGGATGTTGTTAGGTAAGGGGCACTGGGATTTGGAAAGGGGACGTTGTTGATTTATTGACTTAGGCTGCATTGTTGGAAATAATCCATCATTGCGGGGGGAAGGGGTCGTTATTTTTGTTTGACGATGACAGTTTAAAAAATATTATGTGACTACAATATAGGTTAACCTGAAAAGAGGTCAAGATATGAATACGTTATCAGTCTCAGAAGCAAAAATGAAGCTTAGTTCTCTCGTTGACTCTGTCAAGGCGACTGACCAGGAAGTTGTTATTACTAAAAACGGCAGGCCGGTAGCGGTGCTGGTCAGCCCGGATGAATTTGAAAGTTGGCATGAAACTCTTGAAATTCGTTCAGATCAGGAACTTATGAAAGAGATCAGGAAAGGGCTTAATAATTTAAAGAAGAAGTCTTCTCTGTATTCACTTGAGGATCTTCTGTAAAGATGACGGACGCAAATCCTTACAAATTACGGATCCCTGATGAATTGGCATCATTTATTCGTAAATTACATCCTCGTATCAAAAAGCATGTAAGATACGCCTTCGAAACGATCCTGGAAGATCCATATTCCGGTAAAGCATTAAAAGATGAACTCGAAGGGTTGAGAACTTTCAGGATCAAGAGATATAGAGTTATTTATCGTATTAATAAAAAATGCAGCGAACTGGAAATTGTCGCCCTGGGACCTCGAAAGAATATTTACGAAGATACCTTCCGGATCATCAGTAAATAGTATTTTAGTAAAATGTTGTTTGATTTAAGCTACTTATAGCAGGACAGCAGTGAAACTGAACAGACTGTTAAGTCACTAAATCAAGAATTTCCCCTTTGTCTAAATAACGCGGCAATTATATAAATTGAATTTGCTGTCGTTGGTCATTATCGGATAATTGTTAACCAATGATTGCGCGATGATCATTCTGTCAAAAGGGTCTTTATGGTGGTATGGCATTTCTTGTAGAGGTAAGGAGTCCTGACCCTTAAAATCAAGCATTTGAAATCCGCTCGCAACGGCCTGGGAAACCGGATCAAAATCAATTTCTAATTTGCCAATTGATGCCTTGATCATAATTTCAACAATGCTCACTGCGCTGTCAATCGGCATTGAAAATTGACCCACCATCGGCGTCCAAAATTGACCCACCCCAGGCAGTAGTTTTCAGTTATTTATTCTTGTCCTAATTCTCCAACTTTCGTTGCCAGT
>JAHJJF010000052.1 GCA_018823135.1 Pseudomonadota bacterium | reverse complement strand
GGGGTTCCTTTGAGGTCCGCGGCAGTATAGGTTTTGCCGTTGAGGTCGGTAAAGGTGAAGTCTGCAGGAGAAGCTCCGCAGACAGTACTCGCGGCAACCAATAAACTGAGCAGTACAAAAATAAGTTTTTTCTTCATGAGGATCCTCTGCCTTTAGCGCTGGTGTGCAATTTGTAATGAGACTGAAGTCTCTGGTCTTATATCATCAAGTCCGGCGATTTGAGCCAAATCTCCTAGAATGTTAATGAGTTGCAGGTCTGTGAGATTGTAAAAGATAAAGGGGCCATCCCGGTGGGTTTGGACGACGCGCGCACTGCGCATGGCACGTAAATGGAAGGATACCAGGGTCTGCGACAGCCCGGTTTCTGTGATAATTTCCGTGACCGACAGCGACTGGTTGCCAATGGCGAAAATAATTGCCAGCCTGTTTGTATCACCCAGTATTTTAATAAATTGCGCTAATTCCTTCATGTCCCCGCCCGAGCTTGATATTTGTTGCCGCTCACATGAGTGCTTGCTCATATGTTTTCCATGATCTTGTTTTTTTTGTCAATAAAAACTTGACAGGGCCCGAACAAACATATAAACATATATTTATATGGATGGCTGCAAATTATTCATTGGAGGTTTGATGAGTTCGTTAAAAACCACTCGTTCACCGGGTTATTGCCCTGTAACCTATTGATTTTACTAGGTGGACCTGATGCTGTAACGAGTTATTACCTGCTCATCAGGTTTGCCGGCCATAGTTTTCGAAAAAGGACTGTTGGGATATGTCACAAGCGGATTATTCAAAAGAGGCGAATCTTAACGGCGCGGCAATGCTGGCAAAAGCCATGTCGGACGAAAATCGTTTGAGAATTATCCTGTTCTTGGCCAAAGGGAAAAAGACCGTTTCGGCAATTGTTGAGGAACTGGGCATTTCCCAGCCGCTGGTTTCCCACCATTTAAAGGAATTGAAGCGGTGCCTGATGGTTAAAGTGGAAAGGGAGGGGCCGTTTATTCATTATGAACTGGCCGACCAGCGAATTCAGCAAATCTTATTAGGACTCAGCGGGCTTGCCTCTGATCTTCTGGCAAACCGGACAACCTTTTGAAATGGGAATGGTTTATGAAAGAAATTCACAACATACTGGATAAAATGGAACCATCTGATGTTCTGGAACAATTAGCGCCGATTATCAGAAAAAATCTTTCCCATCTTGATGATCGGGCGCGGGTGGATTTTGTAATGGGTCTCATTGACCGGAGCGGTTCAGACAAGACAGCCAGTATGGTCAATCTCTGACTGGCGGAATGCATGGACGAAGGTGTCGATCCAACAAAAATGTGCCAAACCCTGGTTGATAAGGTTGCCCAATCGAGACAACTGCAGGCTGTCGCCCATCCTGATATCCTGATCTTGTTTGACAGCTGGCTTGATGAAATGGAGGAAGAAGTTATTGGTTTTCTCCATAATAATCCTGGTGCCGGCGTCCTGGAAATCGTCGAAAAATTAGGTCTTTCCAAGAGTGGAGCTAATTTTCTGCTTGCTAAGTTGAAACGTGAAAAGAAAATTCACTGACACGGCTGCGGGAACAAGGAAAGCTCACGATCAGTGCAGCGCTGGATGATTTTTTACTAAAAAATACATAAAATTGCGGAAACAGGAATCGATATGCTGAAAGTACATTTTTTCATGAATGAGCCTAATGGCGGCCCGTGAAAGCACTTCCAGAAAATGATGCCCAGGTTGGGCGAAAAGTATGACGTTGAAATAGAAGTGACCTCCAGGCCAAAAGGGGAATATCTCACCGATGAATATTTTGCCTTTGATTTGCCGGTTGCTCCGGCGATCATGGTTGGGAATGAGATCGTCACAGAGGGAAAAGATGTTGATGATCATGAAGTTGAAGCGGCAATTTGTAAGCAGTTGGGATTGCCTGCCCCTCAGAAGAAAGGCATGATCAGGCGGATTTTTGGTTGATCATGTTAAAAGTTGGAAAAATCAAGGAGGTGGCGTCATGACTGTTCACAAAAAAGCATCGATCATGATTTTTCATGATGAACTCTGTCAGGTGTTCAACGGCCTGATGACCGCCCTGAGCCTGCAGCGGGCCGGGGCTGAGGTGACGGTGTTCTTCGGTTCCCGGGGGATCAACGCTGTACATAAGGAAAAGATAAAGGAGCTCAAATGCCTCCCTGACCAGCCGGAGGCAGAGCAGCAAAAGGTCATGGCGCGCATGGAGCAGATGAATCTTCCCATGCCGGAGGACATGCTGCTCATGCTGCACATGGAGGGCGCGCGCCTCCTGGCATGCCCACTCAACAAGAATGTTTTTGAATTCAGGGATGACGACTTTGTCGAAGGTGTCGTTCTTGCTGACCCGGAAACCTATTACACCGATATTGTCATGTTGGCGGATATGAATCTTGTTTTTTAATAAGGAGACAGGCATGGGCAAGAAATTTGTACTGATTATCACCCATTCAACAGATGACCATGATCGTGCCAATGCCGCCATTGCCATGGCGGTATCGCTGTTGAGCGAGGAGGCTGACCTGGTCATATTCTTCATTTTTGAAGGGGCAATGCTCGCCAAAAAGGGGGTGGTGGAGACCATTGAAGGAAAGAATTTCGCGCCGGTGCGGGATCTTTTCCCGACCTTATTGGAGGAAAAGGTGCCTTTGTTTTTATGCGGTGCCTGTGCTAAAACATATAACATCACAGAAGATGATCTTGTGGAGGGTGTTAAAATTGTTCATATCCCAACCATTGCCGGCGAAATGATGGATAGAGAGACGATAACCTTATAGGCAGGAGGAAACCATACAATGGCCATATTTAAGAAAAAGACCCTTACCGGGCTTTCCCGCACCTGCGGGTGAGCGGCAAAAATCGGTCCGACGGCTCTGTCGGACGCGCTTGAAGGACTGCCCAAACCGAATGATCCGAATCTGCTGGTTGGTATTGAAACCGCAGACGATGCCGCAGTCTATCGTTTGTCAGACGAGATCGCCATGATCAATACGGTGGATTTCATTACTCCGCCGGTGGACGATCCCTACTGGTTCGGACAGATTTCTGCAGCAAACTCGATCTCGGATGTTTATTCCATGGGTGGCAGGCCAATCACCGCCTTGAATGTGGTGATGTTTCCGTCCAAACAGCTGGATATGGGTTTGTTAAAAGATATTCTGCGTGGCGGCCATGACAAGGTGGTTGAGGCCGGGGCATGCCTGGTGGGCGGGCATACCGTGGATGATGAAGAACCAAAATACGGCCTGTGTGTGAACGGCATTGTCCACCCGGACCGGATCATTACCAATGCGGGCTCCAGGCCAGGTGATGTACTGATTCTTACCAAGCCGCTTGGCTCAGGGGTGCTTTTTAATGCGACGCGGTCCGGTAAATTTCCCTATGCGGACCTTGAAAAAGATATCCTGCCGGCCCTTGCCGCACTGAACGGCCCGGCCATGGAAGCAGCCTTGAAATTTGAGCTGCATGCCTGTACGGACATTACGGGGTTTGGGATTCTGGGTCATTTGCTGGAAGTGGCCCATGGAAGCGACGCAAGAGTTATCCTGTATCACAAGGCCTTGCCTTTTTTCCCAGGCGCCCTTGCCATGTATAAGAAGGGAGAAACCACCGGCAGCAACAAGGCGAATCGCGCCATGGTCAGCAGGCATCACATGAAAATGGGGGTAAGTCTTTCCTCGGCAGAGGAAGAATTGTTGTATGATCCTCAGACCTCGGGAGGGCTTCTGTTGTCCGTTCCTGCAAGTCAGGGAAAGGACGTGATTGCCTCTTTGCATCAGGCAGGGGTTGCCGCGGCAGTACAGATTGGCGAGGTGGTGGATGCACCGGTGGGGATTGATGTGATGTAGAATTATTTTTCAGTTGTGTTTGGTGAGAAAAACAGCTGTATCGTTACAGTGTATATTACATAAAAAAAGCCCGAGACCATTCAAGGTTCCGGGCTTTTTTATATATTTTTTTCGTGTGGCGTTTAATAGTCTCGAGGGCGGCGTTTCAAATGTTTTTTGCCGCGTACGGGCTGCACCTGGTTTACTTTTATCTCTCTTCCCTTAAACATGCTTTTATTCAAGGTTTTTACCGCGGTATCTGCTTCTGAATTGTTCGGCATGTCAATAAAACCAAAACCTTTTGGTCTTCCTGAATAGCGATCCATGACCAAATTAACACTGGCAATCTCACCAAACTCTGTGAAAAGTTCTTGTAATTCACCTTCGGTTACACTGTATGGCAGTTGTCCAACGTAGATATTCATTGTCACCCTCCTAAAAATTTAGCTGCACCATGATTTGCTGCAACTGTAATTGCTTATTGTGCCGGGGGTGACCGTCACTTTGGGAATTTTACCCAGAGATCAGTTGGTATGTGCTGCCAAACCCCATAACACGATTGAATGTATTTACTGACTTTAACCCGACAGGGTATGATGCAAAATTAGATTTGTCGGTCATGACTTCTCACCGGAAGAAAAAGTAATTATTTAAAGTTGTACTCTATGCAGCCTTTGGTTTGCGCCCTTTACGGTGGCGTATAGCGTCAGGTTTGGGTCGACTTGTGCCGTGAGTGTCGCTGGCGATTTTAATGGTAACCGTTCTGCCGTTGATGGTGAAATGCTGAAACGCGGCAAGGATTTGTGGAATAAACTTGCTGTCGGCTTCAAGATGGGCCGTGTTGCGCATAATTTCAATCTTGCCGACCTTGATGCGCCCACCACCGGGAATTCCATTGATATGGCCAATCAGACCCTGGGGCATAATCCCATCGCGCCGACCCACATTAAGCGAAAACCGGGTAAACTTCTGCCCGCGGTTTTCATAGGTGCCTGACTCCCCACGTTTTTGTTCTGTTTTGCCATGCCGCTTTTTCTCTCCATCACTTACATTGAGATCAGGGGCATTTTTGTAATATTCCAGAAACCGATTAAATTCCAGAGAAACAAATCTCTTGATAAGCTCTTCACGATCCATGGCTGCAAGCTTTTCAGCGATTTCAGCATAGAGCGGATTAATCTGGTCGTAGTCCACCTCAACGTTGGTAACCACATCAATCAGGCTGACCAGTTGTTTTCTGCAAACTTCCACTCCTGAAGGAATGCGGCACTGTTTGAATTTCTTGTTAAGCTTTGATTCTATTTCCTTAATCTTGAAGCGCTCTTTCATGTGAATGATCGCAACCGATGTTCCGGTGCGACCAGCCCGGCCGGTACGACCGCTTCGATGAGTATAATAGGAAATATCGTCAGGAAGATTGTAATTGATTACATGGGTCAGATCATTTACATCCAGGCCTCGCGCTGCAACATCGGTTGCCACCAGGATCTGCAGATTCTTGGAGCGGAATTTCTTCATCACCTGATCCCGCTGGGCCTGGGATAAATCGCCATGCAGGGAATCAGCGTTGTAGCCGTCCTGAATCAATTTATTGGCTATTTCCTGGGTCTCTATGCGTGTCCGGCAAAAAATAATTGAATAATTCTTGGGGTTGTTGTCGACAATACGCTTCAGGGCAAGATAGCGGTCCTTGGCCTGCACCATGTAATACTCATGAAGGACATTTTCGGCACCGGCATTGCGTTTACCGATTGTAATCTCAACGGCATCAGACATATACTTGCTGGCTATCGCTTTAACTTCTTTCGACATCGTTGCCGAAAACAGCAAGGTATTTTTATCTGAAGGCGTCTTGGCCAGTATGGCGTTTAATTCATCCTGAAAACCCATTTGCAGCATTTCATCGGCTTCATCAAACACCGCATAACGGACACCGGATATATCAACTTTGCCGCGGTTGATTAAGTCGTTTAAGCGGCCCGGGGTTGCAACAATAATATGGATGCCTTTGCGCAGGGCGGTTATCTGCTGCTCAATGCTTGCTCCACCGTAAATCGCTAATATTTTTACACCCTCAACATACTTGGAAAATGCCTCCAGGTCTCTGGCTACCTGCACGCAAAGTTCCCGTGTAGGACAAAGGATCAACCCTTGAGTCTGCATGCTTTTAGTGTTTATCAACTGAATCAATGGAAGGCCAAAGGCTGCGGTCTTGCCTGTTCCGGTTTGTGCCAGGCCGATCAGGTCTACTTGTTTTTCCAGCATTAAAGGAATGACCTGTAACTGAACCGGGGTTGGATCTTGAAATCCCAGGGATGAGAGTCCTTTGAGGATTTCGCGGTTAATGCCTAATTCTGCAAATGTATTCATAATGTTTGTTCTTTTGAGCTAAGGAATGAGTCGGGAATTGCACAGTGGTATCGTTTTATGCGACGGCAGGTGCAGGCTGATCAAAAAAAATGCCCTGCGATGTGCAGGGCATATCGAGAGACTATCGTGAAAATTATTTAAAGCTGAACCACATTGGCTGCAGCAGGGCCTTTCTGCCCATCAACAACTTCAAAAGTTACAGATGCACCTTCATCAAGTGTTTTGTAACCATCAGATTGAATTGCAGAATGATGGACAAAAACATCCGCTCCATTTTCCTGCTCGATAAAACCAAAACCTTTTGACGCGTTAAACCATTTTACAATACCTTTATTCACTTCTAACTACTCCTTTCTACGCGGCTCTTTTTAAGAGCCTTTTTGATAAACAAAAATATTATCCCGAAACCGTTAAAACAAAAAAATCGCCAAATCTTATATAAGAAGATTGCGCGATTTGGATGAAGCAGCCTCTCATGATAAAACAGATAATACTTTACAATGAATTTTATAAAATACTCCATATCCACAATAAAGCAAGCTGTTTTTTTTATCAAACAACTGGATAATGGGGGTAACGCCACAAGAATTATCTGATTGAAATGACAGGAACAGTGGATCGGGATCCGGATGCGGGACTGTCGGTCATGCAAGGCACGAATAAATGGCTTGGAGAAGATCTTTCATCTCGTGGGGCTTTTGTACGACCTTTTGTATGCCTGCGGCCAAGATCTGTTTACTGTCCAGAGTTTCATTCCAGCCGGTTGAAAGGATAACCGGAATGTCCGGCCTGATTTTCAGAAGCTCTTCTGCCAGTTTCAGACCCGACATGTCAGGCATCCTCTGATCGGTGATGACAAGATCGAAGATATGGGGAGAAAGTTCAAAGAGTTTCAGGGCCTCGCGGCTGTCAATTTGGCCGGTGACTTTGAATCCTTCGCTCCTGAGGGCAATTGCCCAGGTCTCGACATTCATCTTTTCATCATCCACAAATAAAATCCGGCTTCCCTGGAAAGCAGCACTGAAGGTTTGTTCCTTTGAGGTTTCTGCCGGAACAGTCTGTCTGCTGGACAGAAGCGGGAAGTATACCTGAAAGGTGGTGCCTTGCCCTTGAGTGCTTTCCACCAGAATCACGCCGCCGTGGCTTTTGATGATCCCCTCGGCAATGGCCAGTCCCAGCCCTGTGCCTTCACTGAATGTACGGGTAGTGAAATAAGGGTTGAAGATCCTGGGTAGGGTTTCAGGATCAATACCGTGCCCGGTATCGCTGATTGAAAAACGGGCATAATGCCCGGGTACAAGGTCGGGATGAATCTGTTTTGATTCATTGATCCGGATCGAAGCAAGTCCGATCTCAAGGGTGCCGCCAGCCTGTTGCATTGACTGGCAGGCATTGGTAATGAGGTTCATCAGGACCTGGCGGATCTGGGTCTCGTCTGCGTCAATGGGTTTGCTATCCGGATCAATTTTTTGATGAATAGTGATGCCCTCTGACTTGGAACCCACCGTCAGCTGCAATGTTTCCCGGATAAGTTCCTGGAGCAGAATCGGCTTACGGTTCTGTTCACTCCGGCGTCCATAGATGAGGATCTGCTTGACCAGGTCCCCGGCGCGTCGGGTTGCCAGGGAAATACCCTCTATCTGGGAGGAACCTGGAGCATCATCCGGGACGATCGCTTTGAGATTCTGAAGGTGGCCGAAAATGGAATGGAGAATATTGTTAAAGTCGTGAGCAATTCCGCCGGCAAGGGTGCCAACGGCCTCAAGTTTCTGGGATTGCTGGAGTCTCTGGGTAAGCTTCTCGTGATCTGTCTGGGCTCTTTCCCGTTCGGTAATGTCCTGGATTGTGCCGATCATGCTGGATGGGGATCCTGAGTCATTCAGGATTAATTCACCGATGGAATGGACCGTGCGTTCATCTCCTCCTGGTCTGATAATGCGGAAATCCAGAGCATAGAGGTGTTGCCCCTTCAGGGCTTTGTCCACAGCTGCTTGAAAGAGACTCCTGTCGTCCGGGTGGATGGCTTCCGTGACTCGTTGCATAGATGGTATAAAGGAGTCTGGGGCCACGCCGAAAATCCGGAAAATTTCTTCGGACCATGTAAAGGAATCTGTGGCAATGTCCCATTCCCAGTTGCCGATATGCGCCATTGCCTGCGCTTCGGCAAGACGCTGTTCGCTCTTGCGAAGAGTCTTTTCCGTCTCAATGTGCTTATCGATTTCACTGATCAGGTCTTTTGTCCGTTCTTCCACCCGTTTTTCAAGAAGCTCCCGGGATTTTTTGAGCTTCTCCATCATGTCTGCGATATTTTCGGATAGAAAAGTGAATTCCTTTATTCCTTTATAGCGAGGCGGACTGCCATTCTTGAGCGCTTCTATGATGAGCTTGACAGGATGGTTAATGAATTTTCTGAGGAGAATAAGAAGGAACAGGGTGTAGAAGATGAGGAGGGCTGCGATTACTATGTATACCGTCGTTATTTTGTTGATCAGGAACGTGTAGGCTTCCGCATCCTTGACAAGCAGGATCTGCCATTTCCAGGGTTCGAAATCGATATGGTAGATATAGTATTTATGGCTGTTATGCTCCTCCTGATACACCATGTTTTCCTGGTATCTGACAGCGGGATCATGTGTCATGGCGCCAGGGAGATCGGCGGAGCGGAAGATTTCAGCAGTGCCGGACTTGATGACGCCTCTGAGGTCGTTACTGCGCATGTAGTTGTCGGCGCGGACCTGGGCCTTGGCCTGGGCGATTCTGATGGCGATTCTGTTGGTGGAGCGGCGCTGGTTGAGAAGATCGTTCAGGCCCTGGTCGCCAATGCTGTATATGGCGCTTGCATGTTTTTCCATGTCGGAGCGGATATGGCTTTCCATGAAATCCGACAGAAAGGTGAAAAGAAAGAAAAACAGGCTGCCCCCAGCCAGAATAAACCCCAGCAGAACAGGGACGAAGATCCTGAAGGCGAGGGATTTGGTGTGGGCTTGAGATGAGGGCATCGGAGAGGTGTCAGCCTGATCAATTATTTGAAAACGGGTTCTGCCGTGGCCAGCGATTCCGGCCAGACTATTTCTTTTTTACCGTTTATTCGCTGAACCGTAACCTGGAAATGTCTGATCTGCATGCCGTTTTTGTCCACCTTGTAGCGCCCGATGATGCTCATGGCATCCATGGTGGCCAACATGTCGCGGATTTTACTCCGCTCCAGACTCTTTGCCTTGTTGACAGCGGTTTCCATTACCTGGCCGGTGGCAAAAGCCTGGGCCGCATGGTAGGTGGGGAATTCATTATACCTTGATAGGAACGGTTCGAGAAAGATTTCATGGTCGTTGGCCTGGAATCGAACAGTCGGTTCCCATTGCGAGGAGGAGAAGGCCAGTTCCGCGTCGGCCTGAAGGGTAGCCTCGTATACTTCCATTGTAGGACCCACGGTGGCGAAATAGGCCCTGGGATGCCAGTGGATATTTTTAAGGGCCAGGCGCATGTCCACAGACTCATTCAGGTGTCCGCAGACAATCAGGGCTTCAGGGGATAATTCATGCACTTTCCGAGCAAGTTCGGTCAGATCCCGGGTGCCTTTTTTAAATGATTCATAAAGGGAAATGTTGAGGCCGAACTTGGTGCCCCATTCCCTGGCTCCTTGGGCAATGTTGGTGGAAAATGAATCATCGGCGTAAACAATGGCCACATTCCGCAGTCCGTTCATGGCGATCATTTCTAGAAATCCCAGGCTGTAGCGGCTGGCCGGGATGAAGATGCCGAAAGCGTATTTGTAACCCTGCTGCCAGAGTTTGTCTGCCGCTGCCCCCGTGAGGAGCATGGGATATTCATACTGTTCGGTGATCGGCAGGATGGATTCGGTGATTGTGCTGGAATAGGGGCCGAACAGCAGGTCAACTTTTTCTTCGGTAATCAGTTTCCTGTACAGTTCCTTGGCGGTTTGGGGATTGCTCTGGTCATCAAGCATTATCAGGTTGATTTTTCTTCCCAGCAGGCCGTTTTCACTGTTGGTCTTGTCGGCCCAGAGGGACAGGCCT
>JAHJJF010000051.1 GCA_018823135.1 Pseudomonadota bacterium | reverse complement strand
TTCTCCGGGCTTTTTTTATGCCGTTGCTATCTATTGCCGGCTCTATCAATCCCCAGGGCCTTTTCCTTGCCATGATAAACAGAAAGAGAAGAATTTGGCGGGCGTGCATTATTGGTTCAAGGATTTCAAGAAGGCCTGGGTGATTCGCAGATAATCGTCAACAGTCAGTTTCTCGGCGCGGATCTGCGGGGAAATCTGGGATTCTTCAAGAAGTCCGGTAATTTCTATTTTACTCAAAGCGGGAAAACCCGAGGAAAGGGCATTGAGCAAGGTCTTGCGGCGTTGCTGAAATGCACGGTTGACGATGGATTTGAAAAGCGCAAAGTCAAATTCGGGGAGTGCTTTGATTTTTGCCAATGACCGATCAAAGGAAATTCGCACAACCTGCGAATCGACCTTTGGCCGCGGATGGAATTGTCCGGGGCCGATATTCATCAAGGTTTCCACCTGGGCGCAGGAGCCGAGCAATACCGACAGCACGCCGTACTCCTTGGTTCCCGGCTTGGCAGTGAGGCGCTGGGCCACCTCCTTTTGCAGCATCAGCACTGCCCAGTCCATGATATCCCGGTGGTCAACGAGTTTGAAAAGCAGCGGGTTGGAAATGGAATAGGGCAGGTTGGCAATTATTTTTAACGGCGCACCGATATCATTGGAAATTTCCCTGAAATCCGATTTCAGCAGATCCTGGTGAATGAGGGTTACATTTTCCGGAAGCATTTTTTCCTTCCGGTGCCATTCGATAAATCCGGAATCAATCTCAATGCCGATTACCTGTCTGGCCTTTTGGGCAATATGAGTAGTCAAAGTTCCGAAGCCAACACCGAGTTCAATAATCACATCATCCGGGCTGATTCCTGATTTTTCAACAATGCGCAATGAGGTGTTGGGGTTGACCAGAAAATTCTGGCCCAGTTTCTTATTTGCCGCCAGGTTATGTTTTTTGAGAATCTCTTTGATATTATGCTCAGAGGACATGATTTCCGTTTCCTTGTCGGGCAGCTCTTTTTGCCATTCTTTTTTTCTGGACACCGGTAAAAAATTTATACGAGGCAAAATACGAGGCAATGGTGAATGGTGCTGCCAGGATGCAGCCGCCAAGAATCATGGCAAGAATTGTTTCTAAACCAAGTTGACCAAGGGTTTTCATGGTCTCTGAAAAGCCGGGGTGGGTGGAGATGACGTCCATCACTGATTGTATCCTGTCCCAGGACAGATCATGGGGGGAAAAGAAACCGCCTATTTTCCAGGAAAGATAATACTGGGGCAGGAATGTCAAGGGATTGCTGACAACCCATGACGCAAGAATCCCGGCTATAATGCTGCTCCGGAATACAAAGGAAAAGGCGATGATCATGGTCATGTGCAGGGGGATGGTGGGTGTGATGCCGATAAAGACGCCCAGTGCCACACCCCTGGCCAATGAGGCCGGGTCACCCTTGAGGCGTATGAATTTGAGCTTGTAATATCGTAATGTCCGACGAGGTTCGATCATTGGGGAGTCTCAGGGAAAAATAAGGAAAGGGGATCTTGAATAGACATCCGTATCCAGGGTGTCGGCTTTTCCTGCAAGAAACCGTTGGTATCCGGCAAAGGCGATCATTGCGGCATTGTCCGTGCAATAGTCCGGAGATGGAATGAAAATATCCATGCCGCAGGCCTTTCCCCGGTCTTTGAAACGCTCACGGAGTCGGGGATTGGAAGCTACACCGCCGGCAAGAACAACATTGTTTATTTTATTGTGAAGTGCGGCATTAATCGTTTTTTCCACAAGCGCGTCCACCGCCGCTTCCTGGAAGGAGGCGCAGACATCAGCGATATTTATCCCGGCTTCTTTTTTATTTTGCTGGTACACATAATTTGCAACGGCGGTTTTGAGTCCGCTGAAGCTGAAATCAAAATTGTCCTTTTCAGACATGGCGCGCGGGAAATCTATGGCGGCAGGATTGCCGGACTGCGCCTGCAGGCTGACAGCAGGCCCGCCTGGATAACCAAGCCCAAGCAGTTTTGCAACCTTGTCAAAGGCCTCCCCTGCGGCATCATCCCGGGTCCGGCCCAGGAGGGTGAAAGTGGTGGGGTCGGTTACGTGAAAGATACTGGAATGGCCGCCTGAGGCAACCAGGGCGATATAGGGAAATTGGGGTTTTTCCGCCTCCAGAAAAACGGAGAGCAGGTGCCCGGTTATGTGATCCACGCCAATACAGGGAATATTTTTTACATAGGAAAGGGTTTTTGCAAAGCAATGCCCCACCAGCAGGCAGCCCACAAGGCCCGGTCCCTGAGTTGCGGCGATCAGGTCTATTTCGCCCAGATCGGTTTTTGCCTGCAACAACGCTTCCCGGACCACTGCATAAATATTTTCAACATGCTTGCGGGAGGCGAGTTCCGGGACAACGCCGCCATATATTTCATGGGTCAGTATCTGTGAATTTATTACGTTGGACAGCAATATTTCACCGTCTTTGAGGACGGCTGCAGCAGTTTCATCACAGGAGCTTTCTATTCCAAGGGTGAGCATGTTAGATCTTTGTTTTGTTGGGGAAGGAATTAAATTCTCTTCCCAGGCGTTAGCTTATTGACGAAAGGTTATTGCGAACTTACAATTATATTTCTTTTCTGTCCATTTTTTAGGCGAACTCACGAAGCACACCATAGGTTAATTGAAATATTTTTTATCCCAATGACTGTTACACATCAATCAGAATCCCATGTTGAACCGGTTCCGCATAGCGTGTCTGAAATAATGGCCGATAAAAAGCGCGAATTATTCGATGGTTTCCAGCGGGCCATAAGTTATCTGCGCATTTCAATAACCGATCAATGCAATTTCAGATGTTCCTATTGCGTCGGTGAGACGAATTTTCCGAAATTATCCACAACCGAACTGCTGTCCTATGAGGAATTGTACCGGATAGTGGCGATTGCCGTGCAGATGGGTATCCGGAAAGTCAGACTCACCGGCGGCGAACCCCTGCTCAGGAAGGGAGTGATCGAATTCATCAGAAAGATCAACGCCATCCCCGGACTTGAGGATATCCGACTGACCACCAACGGCTTGCTCCTTGAGGAATATGCCGGGCAACTGGTTGAATCCGGGGTGAGAACCTTTAATATCAGTCTGGATACTCTGAAGAAGAAACGTTTTAAGGAAATCACCGGGTTTGACGGTTTTGATAAAGTCTGGGCGGGGATTAAGAAAGCTAGTGTCTTGAGTCCCACGCCGGTGAAATTGAACATGGTGGTTCTTAACGGAATAAATGATGATGAGTTGCTTGATTTTGCCGGACTTTCGCTGGCGCATCCTTTTCAGGTGCGATTCATTGAATATATGCCCATTGGCAGAGGATCGGATGAACCTTATTCTAAAATATCCAACGCAGAAATAATGAGCCGATTGGAGATCCTTGGGACTCTTACTCCGGTTGCAAGAGGGCCGGTGCAGGGTCCTGCCAGGGTGTACAGGTATGAAAACGCTCCCGGAACCATCGGTTTCATCAGTCCCATCAGTCATAAATTCTGCAGCAGTTGCAATCGATTGCGCCTCACTGCCACCGGCGGTCTCAGGTCATGTCTCCTGGTTGATGTGGAATTGAATCTTAAAGGGATCATCAGGAGTGGTGGCTCGGATGAAGCAATCCGTGAAGTTTTTCTGCAGGCTATCCGCAACAAACCCAGGGAACACTCATTGCTGGACAAAGGGGCGGGGAGTTGTCATGGCCGGATGTCACGAATCGGCGGGTAAATATCTTGCCCGTCAATGCTGAGTCTCAATGCTGTTCACTTAATGTAATTGAGAGTTTTTGAATTTCGAATATCGAACACGAAATCGCAGAATTATGAATCGAAATCCGTCTTTTCGATATTTCTGGTGACCGCTGCGGTTCTAATAAGTGAATGTCTTTGTGTTCATTCCGTAATTCTTGCGGATCTGCAACTGTCCCGGTTTGTGAGGTGAAAGGGGCTTATGTGGTTTCCAATGCCTGGGGATAGGAGCCGAGCCATTCGTAAAAGGAACAGATATTTTTAAGTTTTTCACAGCCCTCACGAACATTTTCATCCTCAATATGACCTTCCATGTCAATAAAAAACAGGTATTTCCAGGCAGCACCACCCTTGGCAGGCCGTGATTCAATGCGGGTGAGGTTTATGTTCCTTTCAAGAAAAATGGTCAGTGCGTCATAAAGGGCGCCGGGCTTGTCGCGCAATCCCACCAGCAGTGATGTTTTGTCTTTGCCGCTCAGCGAGGGGGATTTCCGGCCGATCAGAAAAAATCGCGTTGTATTGCCGCTGTAATCTTCAACCCCTTTCGTGACAACCTGTAGTTGATAGATTTTGACTGCCAGAGAACTGGCGATGGCAGCAATGCTTTTATCCTTAGCTGCCATCTGGGAAGCCACCCCGGTGCTGAACACGGTTTGGCAGGGAATGCCGGGCAGATTCTTTTTCAGCCATTGCCGGCACTGAGCCAGAGGCTGGGAATGTGAGGCAACGGTTTTAATGTCCTTGATATCGCCGGTCTGGTTTACCAGGTGATGGCTGATTTCAAGCTGCACTTCACCGCAGATTTTCACTTTGTGTTTCATGAAGGCGTCAAGGGTTGAGGTCACTGCGCCTTCTATTGAGTTTTCAACGGGAACAATGCCGTATTCTATTCTGCCGCGCTCGACTTCAATAAAGATATCCTCAATTGTTTCGATAGGTTTATAGGTTGCGGCATGGCCGAAATACTTGACTCCTGCAAGGTGCGAATAGGTTGCTTCCGGGCCGAGGTACGCAACATCCACTTCTTTCTGGGAAAGGCGGCAGGTGGTGATTATTTCTCTGAAAATGCTTAAAAGCGGTTGTTCAGGGAAATCCTCCTTATTTGCCTTGAGCAGCCGTTCGAAAATTTCTCTTTCCCGCTTGGGATCCCACTTGTCGCGATTGTCTTTGGCCTTGATTCTGCCGATATTCTTTGCAAGATGCAGCCGATCCTGTAATAGGGCCAGCAGCTGGTCGTCAATGGTGTCGATGTTTTCCCTGATGTTGGCTAATGTGCTGTTTTTTTGTTTCGCCATGGCGAATCATTTCCTGAAATATGTTGGGTAAGGACTGTTATTAAAAAAAAGCTGCTTTATTGCCCAAAAAAAAAAACTTTCGGAGTCTCTGTATCTGAGCTGCTTTGAGCATGTTAATCTAAAGTAAAACCAGGAAGATGAAAAGGGAAAAAGTTTTACTGTACGGCAAAATAGCTGTTGGTGCGGATTCTTACTTGAAATGATAATGATTTTATTCTACCTTTCGTGAATAATTTTTTCTGAGATCAAGATTTTATTGTCTGCCGGGTGATTCCCGCCGACTTTTTCCCGACGAATTTATGCATAATTGAGGAGAATCCATTTTTTCATGAAGGTCAAAAATTGGATAAGAAAAGATCCTGTTTCCATTGAAAGAACCGCCCTTCTTCAGGATGCGGTGCAGTTGATGAAAAAACATTCAATCAGGCATCTGCCGGTTGTTGATGACGGGCAGCTTGTCGGTTTTATCACCGAGAGCGATCTGCGCCAATTCTTTTTTCCTTCGATGATCGAGGATATTCCCGTGCACCAGGTAATGGTCACCGATCCCATCACGATCAATGTGAATTCCAGCATTGAGACTGCTGCAAGATTAATCCACGATTATAAAATCGGCGGGCTTCCTGTGCTGGACGGCAATGAACTGGTCGGTGTGATTACTGCATCGGACCTGCTGTCGGCATTCATTGAAGTCATGGGGATTCTTAAATCCTCTTCACGGCTGGACGTAATTGTCTCCGATGCCTCGGTTGGCATTGAAGACGTAACCAAAATCATTAAAGCGCATGATTGTGAAATCGTCAGCATTGCCACGGATTCCAGATCTAAAAAGAAAAAGGTCTACTATTTCCGTATGGAAAAATGTGATCTGGGACCGATTGTCCGATCCCTCGAAGAAGCCGGCCATCAGGTTGTGTCGGTAATGGATTAAACACGTTCTTTATGATATTCAGGCGATATTGTTTGTTCAGTGCTGCAAGCAGAATGATATGTCAACCTGATATTTTTAAAATCAGAAACGCTCAATTCAGACTCAATTATAAACTCTCACCGTGAGCATATTCATGACCAGGAAGAAAATCCGCAAAACATATGATGAGATAAATGCAAAGATCAAGGCCGGCGAAGCAGTGGTGGTTACTGCGGAAGAGATGGTGCATATCGTCAGGAAAGAGGGCGCAGCCGGCGCTGCCCAGAAGGTTGATGTGGTGACCACCGGGACCTTTTCGCCCATGTGCTCTTCAGGTGCTTTTATCAATTTCGGTCATGCAAATCCCACTATCAAGGCATCGAAGGTGTTATTGAACAATGTGCCGGCTTATGCCGGTCTTGCAGCTGTTGATATTTATATCGGCGCAACCGAGATGACGGAAGATGACCCGCTCAATAAGGTTTTTCCCGGAGAGTTCATCTACGGCGGCGGCCATGTAATTGAAGATTTTGTCGCAGGCAAGAAGGTTATCTTGAAGGCCTTTGGGTATGGCACCGACTGTTACCCCAATAAAGAAATCGAAAAGGTGTTCACCCTGGAAGAATTACCCTATGCACTGCTGGTGAATCCTCGAAACTGTTATCAGAATTATAATTGTGCGATCAACCTGTCGGAGAAAACGATATACACCTATATGGGGACCCTGAAACCCCAGGGGAAGAATGCCAATTACTGCAGCGCAGGCGAACTCAGCCCGTTGATGAACGACCCTTTTTACCGGACCATCGGTCTTGGGACAAGGATATTTTTAGGAGGCGGAATAGGATATGTCACCTGGCACGGCACCCAGCATAATCCCAAGGCATTGCGTGCTGAGAACGGCACAACCAAAAGACCTGCCGGCACCCTTATGGTCCAGGGTGACTTGAAACAAATGTCTTCCCAGTGGCTCAAGGGGATCAGTATGCAGGGATACGGCTCGACAATGGCGGTGGGATTAGGTGTGCCCATACCGATTTTAGATGAAGAGATGGCGGCCTTTACCGGTGTCTCCGATGCCGAGATTTTTACCCAGGTGGTGGATTATTCCTATGACTATTCCCACGGTGTGGCAAGGAATTACGGTGAAGTCAGCTATGCGCAGCTTAAAAGCGGCCAGATTGAAGTAAACGGTAAAATGGTTCCCACCGCACCCCTGTCCAGTCTAGTCGGCGCCAGGGAAATTGCTGAAACCCTGAAAAAATGGATAATGGATAAAAAATTCACCCTGGAAAAACCGATAAATACGCTTCCTGACAAATAAAAAAGGCATGAGTTTTTGCTTTTTTGCCTGACAGGAATATTTCTCTGAAAATGTTTATTGTCGGGAACTCATCACTACATGATCTGAGAGCCATTTGCTTTTGCTTAACTACGAGAAGTTAAAAGAAAAAATTGAACAATACGGCAGGGTGGCAGTTGCCTTTTCAGGCGGCGTTGACAGCACGCTGGTTTTAGCAACGGCGGTGGAGGTTTTGGGAAGGGAAAACGTTTTGGGTTTATACGCCAGAACCCCTCTTCTGCCACGGGAAGAATCAGGCCAGATAAAAGAGACGGCAGACAAGGTCGGCGCCAAACTGCTGATTCACAAGATTGACCCCTATGCATGGCCGGAATTTATCTCTAATCCCCCGGACCGTTGTTATCTCTGTAAAAGAAAAATTTATTCACTGTTTATTGAAACGTGTACGGATCAGGGTATTCCTTTTTTATTGGACGGCACCAATGTCGATGATCTGCAGGAGGACCGCCCTGGACTTAAAGCGATTCAGGAGCTTGGCATAAAAACCCCTCTGGCTGAAACCTCTTTCACAAAACAGCAGGTCAGGAGAGTAAGCAGGCAACTGGCGTTGCCCACCTGGGATAGGCCTTCTTCATCCTGTCTTGCCACCAGGATTGCCTCAGGTCTTGAAATTACCCGGGACCGGGTGGCGGTGGTCGCAGAAGCAGAGCAGTTTCTTCACAATCTTGGTTATCATGGCTGCCGTGCAAAATATCTGGATAAAAATGTGTCTATTGAGTTGTCCGCAGGTGATATCCAGCGCTGCATTGCTGCCAAGCATCACCTGGAAATAGAAATTTTCTTTAAATCATTAGGTTTTTGCAAAGTTTTTCTTGATCTTTCAGAACGACAGGGTATGATTTCCCGTGATGTTTGAATATGCTTCAGTATTTAAGCCTGACCCGGTATTAATAATTTATTTTTATGAATTCGTTGTGTGATGGCTGTTTTTTGTTTGACAAATAATGTGCATATGATTTAATCGGCAAAAAACGTAACTGCATTATCCCTGTTTACGGGGGGGATGCGCTACAACATTCACAGGAGGAGAAGAAGTATGAATAAGAGTGAATTGGTTGAAAGCATGGCAAATGCAAGTGGTATCAGTAAAGCTGCATCAGAGAAAGCCCTTAATGGCTTATTGGATGCCGTTACCGGCGCATTGTCTAAAGGGGATAAGGTAACATTGGTAGGTTTCGGTACATTTTCCGTAACCAAAAGGGCAGCACGTCAAGGCCGCAATCCTCAGACGGGCAAAGCTATCAAGATCGCAGCCAGAACAGTTGCCAGGTTCAAACCAGGCAGCAAACTTGCTGAAGCAGTAAAATAATCCTGAACAGCAATCAAACGTTAAGGTTGCTACCAATTCACAGGATACATTTTTTCAGTTTCTTTGGATATTCCTTCTTTATCTAAGAAATAATATTGTCAAGGAATTCGGTTATGATTATTTGATCACATCCGAATTCCTTGACAGGAAACACATCGCAACCTGAATTCCATTTACCGGGATTCAGGTTGCTTTTTTGATTGAAGCAAAAGTCCTGGGTCGGGACGTGGCTCAGTCTGGTAGAGCACAGCGTTCGGGACGCTGGGGCCGGAGGTTCGAATCCTCTCGTCCCGACCATTTACAATAAATTTTTATCCTTCTGCCTTTTTCACTTCGCAACACAGCTTGCCTCGATGCAGCAAAACGTTCACCATGTCGCCTGCTTCCACTTGATTACTATTTTTGATTGTTTTGCCTGACATTAATCTGGTGATTGAATACCCACGCCCAAGTACGGCCAGGGGACTCACCGAGTCAAGTAATGCCGCGGTCTTTTGCAGTACGGCCTTTTTTCTTTCTAATTCAACGATAATCGATAATTGTAATCTCTGGCTTAGGCCTGAGACCTGACGTCTGCAATGAAGGAGACGCTGCTGGGGGCTGTATTTAAGAAGTTCTGCCGAAGCTGCAAAAAGACGAGTCTTTTTTGATGCAAGGAGGCGGTTGATTGAATTGGTCATTTCCGCTCCTGCATATTCCAGTCTCAGGATGAAGTGCGCAAGGGCGGCGCTGGGATTTCTGAGCATTTTTTTCTGGATAGATACCTGATATTTTTTTTCATTGATCATAGTCTGAAAGGAGCGAAGCAGCCTGGCATTCAGCTTGTTGATATTTCCCTTGATGGTGCGAATGTCCGGGAGGATAATTTCCGCTGCAGCTGTTGGCGTCGGGGCGCGTAGGTCGGCAACAAAATCAGCAATTGTGTAATCAATTTCATGGCCGACGGCGGATACTACCGGAATATTTGATGCATAAACTGCTTCCGCAACGATTTTTTCATTAAAGGCCCATAGATCTTCGATGGAACCGCCGCCCCTGCACAGAAGGATTATCTGGGTGTTGTTTGTTTTATTAATTTGGTCGATTGCCTGGGCGATTTCCCTGGCGGCTTGAGGGCCTTGGACGTGTACTGGGAAAATATCGATGGCAGTCAATGGAAAGCGTTTTTGGGCAATTTTTAAAAAATCAAAAATCGCAGCGCCGGTGGGGGCGGTAACAACGGTTATTTGTTCCGGGTAGGTGGGGAGGGGTTTTTTATGCGATTCATCAAAAAAGCCTTTAAGGAAGAATTCCTTTTTGAGTTCTTCAAAAGCGAATTGCAAGGCCCCCTTGCCTTGAAAATCTATGGTGTCAACGATGATCTGATATTCACCCCGGAGCTCGTAAAGTGAAATTCTGCCTCGTGCGATGATTTCCTGGCCGTTACTGGGGAGATGATCAAGGTAACGGCGTTGCATCTTGAAGAGAACCGCCTTGATCTGGGCATTCTGGTCCTTGAGGGTAAAATAGATATGCCCTGAGGCGGGAATCCGGAGATTTGATATCTCGCCGATTATTGAAATAAAAGCGAATCCGGTTTCTAATATTCCTTTGATGGAGCTTGTAACCTCAGTTACGGTCTGGATTCTGGTAATAATTTGCTCATTCATAAATTGACTCAAGTTTGTTTCCATGGAGCATTATGGTATTACGAACCTTATTGGATGATTTTTTTCTGATAAGAATGTATAGTATCAACCCTTTTAGGAATACTTTTTTGATGATTTCTTAAATGATTTTCAGTCATCAATGGGGCCGGGTTATTACATGAATTATCATGAAGACCACCCCTGAATTGAATTTTATGAGATTTGAAGCATTTCTCAAGGTAAATCCGGCAGTAGTAAAAGATGATGTCATGTTACAATGCTGACCGGATTCGGCCACAACAAATATCTTTAAGAAGGAACTTTTTATGAACCCACCAGGCACCTTACCGAATAATAATAT
The DNA here is from genome assembly GCA_018823135.1 of Pseudomonadota bacterium. NCBI lineage: Bacteria > Pseudomonadati > Pseudomonadota > Pseudomonadota bacterium. Next base: position 76,074 of record JAHJJF010000051.1, on the reverse strand, counting down.
TGATCAGCAGGCCCCCGTTCCTCACCGAAGCCTCCTTGAAGAAATGAACCTGCCTCCTAAACTCATTGCATTTATCCGCGAAAATTCCAAGAGACTGCAGATCGGATCAATTGCTTTCATTGTCATTATCTTCAGTTTTATTTTTTATAAGAATTATACGGAGAAACAAGAGGACCAGGCTGCGACGATGCTTGCATCCGCCCTCACTGAAGAAAACGCCACCATCAAGCCCGAGATGCTTGTAAACCTCATTAAGGAATATCCACGCACCGGCGCTGCGGTCTGGAGCCAGGTGGAACTTGGACACGTTGCATATGAGGCAAAAAACTATGCCGAAGCAATCAATAATTATCTTACTGTCATCGGCAAGTTGAAATCTCAGAGCCCGTTGTTGCCCTTGATCAATTTCAGCCTCGGTCAATCTTATGAAGGTGATGGAAAATATGACCAGGCTTTGACCCACTACGGAAAAATTATATCCGTTCCGGGTTTTACGGATCAGGCCTATCTTGCCATGGGAAGGATATATGAACAGAAGGGCGATACCGTAAAGGCCCGCGAAATGTATCAGAAGGTTGGCGAGACCGGCCCCAACTGGGTAGTTGATAAGATCAGGAAACTGGATGCCGGTAAATCTGCGAGCAATACACCCTGAGGAAATCCTTTTCCAGGATGAGTTTGCATGGAAATAATTCGTTCGCCCCAGGAAATGACTTTGTGGTCGGAAAAAATAATTTCCGGCAATCAATCCATCGCCCTTGTCCCAACCATGGGTTATTTCCATGAAGGCCATCTCAGCCTCATGCGCAAGGCTCGCACCCTGGCAGATCATGTAGCAGTCAGCCTTTTTGTCAATCCTATTCAATTCGGCCCATCTGAAGACCTGGAGAAATATCCGCGAGATTTTGACCGGGATAAAGATCTGGCTGCCGCGCAAGGCGTATCCGTCCTGTTTGCCCCCGAAACTATTGACATGTATCCCGAAAAATTGCTGACCAGAGTACAGGTTTCAGAGATCACCGGTACGCTTTGCGGATCAAGTCGTCCCGGACATTTCGAGGGTGTGGCGACAGTGGTTGCAAAACTTTTCAATATCATCATGCCGCATTTTGCGGTGTTCGGGCAAAAGGATTTTCAGCAGCTGGCGGTTATTAAAAAAATGGTCAGGGATCTTAATTTTGCCGTGCAGGTGATCGGTCATCCCATTGTCCGGGAAGTTGACGGACTGGCAATGAGTTCGAGAAATACGTATCTTTCAAAAGATGAACGGCGTTCAGCCCTTTGCCTGATTGAGTCCATAAGGCTCGCAAGAAAACGCATAGGGCAAGGCTTGCTTGACGCGGATAAATTAATCGAGGAAATCAAAGAACTTTTTGATTCTTATAGCAATATAACGGTTGAATATGTTGATATAGTCAATAAAGACAACCTCAAATCCATGACTGAAGTTAATACTATGTCGATGCTCGTTCTTGCTGCTAAAGCCGGGAAGACTCGATTGATTGATAATAATATGCTCTTTGAAGGGAGTGAAATAGTATGATGCGTTCAATGTTAAAAACCAAAATTCACCGGGCGACGATCACTGAATCCAACCTGAATTATGAAGGAAGTCTGACTATTGATAAGGATTTACTGAAGGAAGTGGATCTCCTGCCCTTTGAAAGGATTAAAATTTATAATATCAATAACGGTGAAAGATTTGACACCTATGTGATTGAGGGTCCTTCCGGTTCAGGAGTTATCGGCTTGAATGGCGCCGCCGCGCGAAAAGGAATGCCCGGAGACCTTATAATCATCGTCAGTTATGCGATGTATAACGCCGATGAACTTGCCAGTTATAAACCCGCCATTGTCCTGCTCGATCAAAATAACCGGATTGTTAAAAAGTTATCCACCTGAGATGTCTCGTGACCATGTATTTGCTCACCACTGCAACCAACCAGGAGATGTGCCAACTGAAAAAGCGACGCGCCCTGCTCGGGAATGTGGATTTTCTGGTATCCGGGGTTGGTCTGGTTGAAACCACTTTATCCCTGACGCGATATCTGTCGCAAAGCGTTGAGAGCATTGACGGAGTGATTAATTTCGGTGTTGCTGGCGCTTTCTGCGACACCGGTGTGGAAATGCTTGATATCTGCCTGGCCCAGAGAGAGATTTTTGGAGATTTCGGGATCTGTTTCGATGCGGATATCATGGATTTTGGTAACGGCACAGTTATAGTTGAAAAGGAATTTAATTTACAAAATAGCCTTTACGATCTTTGCGCCGGTTTTTTCAACCATAAGCATATCGAATTTAAAACCGGAAATTTCTTGACGGTAAACAGTGTAAGCGGCACTCAGCGACGTGGGAATTTTTTAAGAGATAAATATCAGGGCATCTGTGAAAACATGGAGGGTGCCGCTGTTGCCAGAGTATGCCAGTCATTCGATGTTCCCTGTCTGGAACTGCGTTGCGTAAGTAATATGGTTGAAGACCGTGATACGGATAAATGGAAACTTAGCGTGGCATGCGAAAAGATTTCTGCAACCGTATCCGTGTTAATCAAAGAGCTGGCGAGTCTCAGATAAGGCTTGCGGATCTCCCCGCATTTATTAGCCACAAGTCAGGTTTAAAACCACCGTCTTCAGACGGTGAGTTTTGAGCATGTAAATACTATGAGTTATACAGGCACAGAGGCAGAAGGCAGAAGGCACAGAGTAAAATGGAATAAAGCAATATCATGGGAAGAAATAACGGCACTGAATGCCTTCTGCCTCTGTGCCTCACGCTATCGACTTCAGTCGATAGTTGTTGGGTCAGCAAGTTGGCTCTGCCGTCGCCATGAATGATGTTAGAGTAACAGCCCTAAGGGCACAAAGAATTCGAGAAGCGGAACATTTTTTTACTCTGTGTCTTCTGCCTTTGTTCCTGTTAAGCCGTGAGACTTTTTACACATGCATCGACTTTCAATCGGGTTTTCCCCATGTCCCAATGATACGTTTATTTTTCATGCCATGACCCATGGTTTGATTGATTGCGGCACATTGCAATTTGACCAGGAGCTGCTTGCCGATGTCGAGACCCTGAATTACTGGGCACTTGAAGGCAGGCTTGATGTGTCGAAAGTCTCTTTTCACACCCTGGGTCATATCCTTGATGAATACGCGCTGCTTTCCGCCGGAGGAGCCCTTGGTCGGGGGTGCGGTCCGCTGTTGATCGCAGCGCGGGATCTTGATGCAGCAGACCTTGCCGACCTGAAGATAGCTATCCCCGGCCGCTACACCACCGCCGCGTTATTATTGAAGTTGTTTGCGCCGCAATTGACCCAGTTGGTTGAAATGCCTTTTGACCTGATCATGCCGAGTATGGACCGGGGTGAAATTGACGCCGGAGTGATAATTCACGAAAGTCGCTTTACCTACCAGAGTTATGGTTTTTCACTTATCCAGGACCTTGGTCAGTGGTGGGAATCTGAATCAGGTTTACCTATCCCGCTGGGTGGGATTGTTGCAAGAAAATCCCTTGGCCGTGAAAGGTTGGAAATGATAAATGACTGTCTTGGTCAAAGTGTCGAATTTGCATCGGCGCATCCTGAGCAAAGCAAAGAATATATAAAAAATAATGCTCAGGAACTTGATGAAGAGGTCATCCGATGCCATATCGGACTTTACGTGAATAGTTTCAGCCGGGGGCTGGGAGAGGAAGGGAGTGTTGCTGTCCAGACTTTTTTGCAGAAGGGAAGGGACGCCGGATTATTGCCAAAACACGGTAAACTTGAAATTGTAGGTGCAAATCCCGCAAGGATTAAGTAATACTTTCAGTAATCTGTTGTTGACAACTTATAATCTTATACTATTATACCTTTTTTCTTTTTTCGTCGGTTAATTGCCCTTATCACTCAATTGTTACGGCATTTCAGTTCAGGCATTAGCCGGTTGTTTGCTTTTAAACCAAAAACTTCAGGGAAATGTATATGAAAGTGAATGGTGCTCAAGCTTTGATGAAATGCTTGAAAGAGCAGAATGTTAAAGTTGTCTTCGGGTTTCCCGGAGGCGCGGTCATTGATATTTATGATGAATTGCTCAGAAATGACGATATTACCCATGTTCTTGTGCGTCATGAGCAGGCGGCGGTCCACGCGGCTGACGCCTATGCAAGGGTTATTGGCGATGTAGGCGTAGCCCTGGTAACTTCCGGACCTGGCGCCACAAACACGGTTACCGGTATCGCTTCCGCCTATTGTGATTCGATTCCCATTGTCGTTTTCACCGGTCAGGTTCCGACGATGCTGATCGGCAATGATGCTTTCCAGGAAGTTGATATTGTCGGGATAACCCGTCCCTGCACCAAGCATAATTATCTTGTTAAAAATATCGAAGATCTGGTGCCCACCATCCGTGAGGCTTTCCATATAGCGCGGACTGGTCGACCGGGTCCGGTTCTCGTTGATCTGCCGAAAGATATTGTTAGCGCAATGTTTAATTTCCCCGAACCGAAACCGGTTAAGATGCGTACATACCGGCCGACCTATGAGCCGCACCCGGGTCAGATTGAAAAGGCCTGCAAAGCAATTATGAAAGCCAGGAAACCGGTTATTTATGCCGGCGGCGGCGTTATTGCTTCCAAGTCACATGAAGAATTAACCGATCTGGCAACGAAATTGTCGGTTCCGGTCACCATGACACTCATGGGATTGGGGGGGTTTCCCGGAACCGATCCTCTGTCTATGGGGATGCTTGGGATGCACGGAACCTATTATGCGAATATGGCGGTAGCCAACTGCGATCTGCTTATTGCCGTGGGATCGAGATTTGATGATCGGGTAACCGGCAGGATTGATGCTTTTGCGCCGCACGCCAAAATCATTCATATTGACATTGATCCATCATCAATCAGTAAGAATGTCAGGGTTGATATACCTATTGTTGCGGATTGCAAGCATGCGCTCACCGCGATGAATACCTGGTTTGACCGGAATGATGAATTTAAAAAGGAAGAATCTGCGGAAAAACATGAAGCCTGGCTTGAGCAGATTAGTGACTGGAAGATCAAACATCCCCTTGGATATTTAGAGGTGCCGGATGTCATCAAGCCACAATTTGTTGTCCAGAAACTGCATGAATTAACCAATGGTGATGCGATTATCTCAACCGAGGTCGGCCAGAACCAGATGTGGGCCGCGCAGTTTTACCATTTCAATCATCCCCGGACTTTCCTTACATCTGGTGGTCTTGGGGTTATGGGCTATGGTCTGCCTGCGGCGATCGGCGCCCAGATGGCGGCTCGGGACAGGACGGTTATTGATATTGCCGGGGATGGCAGTATTCAAATGAATATTCAAGAGCTTGCAACCGCCCGGCAATATAAGTTGCCTGTCAAAGTTGCAATCCTCAACAATAATTATCTGGGAATGGTTCGACAATGGCAGGAATTGTTCTACGATAAGAAATATGCCCATACCGGACTGGAAACGGCCCCGGATTTTGTCGCCCTTGCTCAGGCTTACGGCGCAGTCGGGTTGCGAGCCACGAAACCCAGCGAGGTTGAGCCGGTAATCAGGGAAGCTCTCGCTACTGATAATACGGTTATTATGGATTTTGTTATTGCCAGGGAAGAGGGTGTTTATCCAATGGTTCCGGCGGGAAAAGCTACCACGGAAATGCTGTTGGTCTAACAGGAAATTAACGATGGTCTCGCAGGAAAATAATAGATGCGAAACTCCGAAAAGTCTGATGTTGGATTATCGCCTTCAATTATTTAAAAAGTGAAAGGCGGAATACGCTTGCGCATCGTGCTTTTGACGATGTCGATAATTTCTAATTTTGACTGTTTATGTATTCATAATTGATTAGGGTAAAACTATGAAACACACAATTTCTGTATTATTGATGAACAAACCTGGAGTTCTTTCAAGGGTAACAGGACTGTTCAGTGGCCGAGGCTTCAATATCGAAAGTCTTGCCGTCGCTCCCACACTGGATAATGATGTTTCCTGTCTCACTTTGGTAACAGATGGTGATGATAATATTGTCGAGCAGATAACCAAACAACTTCATAAGCTTATTGACGTGATCAAAGTTACGGATATGAATGAAGTTGAAAATGTCGAACGGGAGATGGCTCTTATCAGGGTCAAGGCCGACTCGGAAACCAGAGCCGAAGTTTTGCGGACCATCGATATTTTCCGTGGTAAAGTTGTTGATGTGAGCCCTAAAAGCTATGCCGTTGAAATTACCGGGACTGCCAGCAAGATTCAGGCGGTTATTGATATATTCAGGCCAATTGGTATTCAGGAAATCATCAGAACCGGCACCATTGCAATGGTAAGAGCCAGGAAAAACTGATTTTCTGGAGCATTTCTGTCTGATAGCCGGAGAGTAGAGATCATTCCTGATATCTTGTCGTGGATTTAACATCGGGAAAACATATATTACAATTCCTGGGGCAGGTCATCATAAGATGGTCTGCCCTTTGATTTATTGCATACAACAAAAAGTGTCCTGCTGAGCAAATCCGGAGTTACATTATTGCTTATTTTATGCCATAGTGTTATCTGGTTTTACGTGGTTTTTTTGACAGCATTGAACGATTGAGACCATGTAAAAATTCGGACACAGTAATGTCGCCTCTAATAATTTCAATAAATTATTAGAGGAATACTCGTCGGCATCGTCCTTTTTTACAAGCCGACAACAACAAACTATTTCTGATGATGATTATATGAAAGAACCACGAGTTCCCGTTGCCCTCGAAGGCTACCCGTTTATCGGCTTTGCTGCTTTGATGGCCATTGTATTCGGTTTGCTGAGATATGATATCCTCGCGTTGACATCATTGTTGATCACTTGTTTTGTCCTGTACTTTTTCCGTGACCCTGAAAGAATATCTCCTGAAGAAGAAGATGTTCTGGTTGCTCCGGCAGACGGGAAAATTATTACCATTGAAAGGATATTCGACGATAAATATGTCAAGGAGCATGTGTATAAGCTCAGTATTTTCATGAATGTATTCAATGTCCATGTGAACAGGATGCCATTTCCGGGACTTGTGACAAAAATCCGTTATTCCCAGGGACATTTTTTTTCTGCAAACTCGGAACGCGGTGCCCTTGAAAACGAGTGTAACGCCTTGATCATAACCACCGAATCAGGCCGCAAGATGGCTGTTGTCCAGGTTGCAGGCCTCATCGCCCGCCGCATAGTCTGCTGGGCTGTCAAGGGTGACCGTTTGGGCAAGGGACAAAGGTTCGGTCTTATCCGGTTCGGCTCAAGAGTTGATTTATATCTTCCATTGCAGGTTCAACTGGAGGTGACCGTTGGTCAGAAGGTAGTTGCCGGCGAGACCATCCTCGGGTATCTCTCTTAACCCTGATTAATAGCTTTCCTCTGCAGAAAATCTATGGTGTTATTATGAGCCTGTCGGAGAATTCCGAATTTACTGCAGGCAGCGAAGACTCCGAAAACGTTAAAATCGGCTCATATTTCCGAAAATCTGCTCTCGATTCCTCACTTTTACGTTACGATCTTAATTCTCCGACAGGCTCCTAGCGTAGTTTTGTGTTGCGAAATTTTCAGATCCTGGTTTTAGATGTTTAAAAAAATCAGGAAATGTTAGGATCATTAATTATTGCAGTTTTCCACGCTGTTAGTAATATAATACATTCCTCAATGGTAAGAGAGAATTAGATAGAATAAAGGAGATTATATCGTGAAAAGCATGAAATTTTCAGCAAGACGCGATGAAGCCCCAAAGGGTTCAATTTATCTTTTACCGAGCATGCTCACTACTGCAAGCCTTTTCAGTGGTTTTTATGCAATTGTCTCTGCGATGAACGGTATGTATTTTAATGCTGCAGTGGCAATTATTATCGCGGCGATTTTTGACGGACTAGACGGCAGGGTTGCAAGGATGACCGGTACCACGAGCCGCTTTGGGATGGAATATGATTCCCTCTGTGATCTTGTTTCTTTTGGTGTGGCGCCCGCGGTGCTTGCCTATCTCTGGGTGCTTAAACCTTATGGGAGATACGGCTGGCTGGCGGCTTTCCTCTATGTTGCAACAACGGCATTACGGCTGGCACGTTTCAATACGCAGGATTGCAGTTCGTCGCAGAATACCTTCACCGGTTTGCCTTGTCCGGCTGCAGCCGGCATGATCGCCACCTCAGTTCTGTTTTTTGAATTCATTGATTTTGAAATTGCCATACAGGATAAAGCACTCCTGGCTCTTGTTTATGTCCTTTCATATCTTATGGTGAGTACGCATCATTACCAGAGTTTCAAGCATCCTGAAACCACCAGGGCTAAAACATTCCATGCCCTTGTGGTTATGGTGTTATTGATAATGGTACTTGCCACCGAACCCCAGGTAACACTTTTTTTTCTGGGTCTGATTTATGTTTTATCCGGACCGGTGCATGACGGATTCAAGCTTTTTGTAAAGGAAGGCAATGAATCCACCGAGGAAGAACATAAAACGCTCTAATCCCCATAAATAAGCCTTTTTGAACTATCAATGATTGGTTCGCGAGTGACCCTCGGAATCATAAAATTTACGAGTGATTATTATGGGCATAAATCAGTCTGATACTGATGTCGATAATCGGCATAAAATTGTCATTTTTGATACGACCCTGCGTGACGGTGAGCAATCGCCCGGCGCCAGTATGAACCTGCAGGAAAAATTTCTCCTTGCTGAGCAGCTTGTCAAATTAAGGGTTGATGTCATTGAGGCAGGATTTCCTATTGCTTCAAAAGGTGATTTTGATTGTGTGAAGCATATTGCCGACAATATCAGAAATGTCCAGGTAGCAGGTCTCGCCCGCTGCAATGTCAAGGATATTGACCGGGCATGGGAAGCCCTCAAAAACGGTGAAAATCCGCGGATACATACATTTCTCGCAACCTCTGAGATACATATGAAGCATAAGCTGAGAATGAACCGTGATCAGGTTCTTGAGCTGGCAGTAGCTTCAGTGCAACACGCTGCAAAATATACCTCCAATATCGAGTTTTCCGCAGAAGATGCTTCCCGAAGTGATCTTGATTTCGTCTGCAAGGTTTTTGAGGCAGTGATTCAAGCGGGGGCCACCACGCTGAATTACCCGGACACGACCGGCTATGCCCTGCCGGATGAATACGGCCGGCAGATTGAATATCTGATCAACAATATTCCCAGTATTGAAAAAGCCATCCTCAGTGTCCATTGTCATAACGATCTGGGGCTTGCAGTGGCAAATTCCCTGGCAGCGGTGAACGCCGGCGCCAGACAGGTTGAGTGCACGATCAACGGCATCGGTGAACGGGCCGGGAACACGGCAATGGAAGAGGTTGTCATGGCCATTCGCACCAGGGCGGATAAGCTGAACACCATTCGTACCGATATTGCCGCGGAACATATTCATACCACCAGCCGGATGGTGAGCACCATAACCGGCATGCCGGTTCAGCCCAATAAGGCCATTGTCGGCGCCAATGCCTTTGCCCACGAGTCCGGTATTCATCAGGACGGGATGCTGAAGGAACGCACAACCTATGAGATTATGAACCCCTCGGATATCGGCCTGACCAAGGGGAATCTGGTGCTGGGTAAACATTCCGGCCGTCATGCCTTAAAAGATCGGATTGAAGTATTGGGCTATGAGCTGGACAGTGAAAAACTTGATCGGGTTTTTACCAGATTCAAGAGCCTTGCCGATGTGCGCAAGGAAATCTTTGACGAAGACCTGGAAGCGATCATCATGGATGAGATAATCCGGATACCGGAAGTCTATGAACTGGTTTCCCTCGGGGTGATGAGCGGCAGTATGAAGCTGCCCACTGCTGCAGTGCGGATGAAGATTAATGGCGAAGTGAAAGAGGGCGCGTCAATCGGTGTCGGGCCCATTGATGCCTCATATCGCACCATCGCGCAACTCACCGGCACAAAAAGTAAACTGCTCTTTTTTTCGGTGAGTTCCTTTGCCGGCGGCACCGATGCTTTGGGTGATGTTCTGGTTCGCATGGAGGATGGCGGCAGGGTTGTCATCGGTTACGGTCTTGACCCGGATATCATTACTGCAGCTGCCAAAGCCTATTTGAACGGTTTGAACCGTCTGATGTATCTCAGGAGTGAAGCATCCGGTTAATCCGAAAAGGACGGACTGTTTCATTGCCTTTACTGAAGATGATTATTCGTTGAACCTGATGCGGTATTATCGGGGCGAAGTCTTTTGGCGGAGTTTTTTAGAAAATTCTGTCGAGTCCTGCTCCGGACATTATGTGGAAATTGCATAATCAGCAGATTGTGGTTAATATCACGGGCTGATTTTTTTAATGCTTATTGATATGAAAATTTTTTATAAGGAACTGAACTCATGGGAAAGACACATAAAATTGCTGTCATGCCAGGTGACGGAACCGGGCCGGAAGTAGTTGCGGAAGGAATAAAAGTCCTTAAGGCCGCAGCGAAGAAATTTGATTTTAAACTGAAATTGACTGATTTTGATTACGGCGGCGATCGTTATCTCAAGACCGGTGTGGTTCTTCCGGAAAATGCCGTAGAAGAACTTTCAAAACATGATGCAATATTTCTTGGCGCAATCGGCCATCCGGATGTCAAGCCCGGTATTCTTGAGAAGGGAATTCTGCTGAATCTGCGTTTTGCCCTGGATCAGTATGTGAATCTGCGGCCGGTCATTCTGTATGAAAATGTTGAAACACCCCTGAGGAACAAGGGTCCTGAAGATATCGATTTCGTCGTGGTCCGTGAAAACACCGAAGGCCTGTATGCCGGCGCTGGCGGCGTACTTAAAAAAGGCACCCCCGATGAGGTGGCAATCCAGGAATCCATCAATACCAGAAAGGGCGTTGAGCGTTGCATCCGTTTTGCTTTTGAATATGCCAGAAAGCGCAACAAGAGAAAAAAGGTAACCCTGTGTGGTAAAACCAATGTTCTTACCTTTGCCTTTGATTTATGGGAAAGGGCTTTTTACGAGGTTGCCCGAGAATACCCTGATGTCAAAACCGATTACGCCCATGTGGATGCAACCTGCATGTGGATGGTGAAAAATCCCGAGTGGTTCGACGTTATCGTCACCGACAATATGTTCGGCGATATCATAACGGATCTGGGGGCGATGATTCAGGGCGGCATGGGCATTGCCGCGGGTGGAAATATCAACCCGCAGGGCGTGAGCATGTTTGAGCCCATTGGCGGGTCAGCGCCGAAATATACCGGCCTGAATGTTATAAATCCCCTTGCCGCCATTGGCGCCGCCCAGATGATGATGGATTATCTTGGTGAGCCCGAGGCGGCAGCGGCAATCGAAAAAGCGATTCGCTCTGTGGTGTCTGAGAAGCTCAAAAGCCTTTCTGCCGGGAAAATGGGTTACGGCACCAAGGAAGTTGGCGATCTGGTTGCCGCCGCAGTCTAGGGGCGTCAAGAAATAATCGTTACATTTATGGCCTTATGCCGTTTACAGTCTTCCAATGTGACAGTTTTTTTTGAACAACGGCTTAAATACTGTCCGTCCGGAAATTTCCAGCTTCCGGGCGAATACTGTAAGGTTGATTTAAATTCGGAACTCGTATGCAAATGATTGACGCTGCCATCACCCAGGATGCAGCGTTTTTGGATGGAAACACTATATGAGGTTATGTGGAAATGAGTGGTGATAGAAAATTTAATGTTGCGATAGCCGGTGCAACCGGAGCGGTTGGCGGTGCCATGCTTGATGTGCTTGCAAGAAGGGATTTCCCGATCAATGAATTGCGATTGCTTGCATCGGAACGTTCAGTTGGTAAAACCTTGAAATATAAGGGCAAGGACATACCGGTTCAGGTCTTGAGCAAGGATTCCTTTAAAGGAATTGATGTGGCGTTGTTTTCCGCAGGGGCGTCCCGTTCCCTTGAGTTTGCTCCTGCAGCTGCCGCAGCCGGAGCTGTGGTGGTTGATAACTCCAGCGCGTACCGGATGGATAAAGAAATCCCCCTGGTGGTGCCGGAAGTAAATCCTCACGCCATTGCCCAGTATACAAACAGAGGGATTATTGCCAATCCCAACTGTTCGACAATTCAGATGGTTGTGGCACTCAAACCCATTTATGACAAAGTGGGTATCAAGCGTATTGTTGTTTCCACTTATCAGGCGGTATCCGGCACCGGCGCCAAGGCAATTGTTGAGTTGCAGAATCAGATTCAAGATCATGTTGCCGGAAAGCCACTGGTGAATGCGGTCTATCCACACCAGATAGCATTCAACTGCCTGCCGCAGATCGATTCCTTCCTTGCCAACGGTTACACCAAGGAAGAAATGAAAATGGTCAACGAAACCCGTAAGATATTTGAAGACCAAAAAATCGGGGTTACCGCCACTACGGTGCGGGTTCCGGTGGTATATGGACATTCTGAATCGGTTAATGTTGAAACCCGGAAAAAAATCAGCGCCGCCGAGGTCAAAGCCCTCATGGCAGTTGCAGAGGGTGTCAAGCTTGTCGATGATCCGGAAAAGTCTCTTTATCCGCTGGCCATTGATTGCGCTGGCAAATTTGAAACACTTGTTGGGAGAATTCGCGAGGATGAATCAATAGAAAACGGCATCAATCTGTGGGTCGTTTCAGATAATATCTTGAAAGGTGCGGCATTGAATGCGGTACAGATCGCAGAAATTCTCATCAGGAAATATCTGTAGCCTACAGATGTTGTATACTAAATCCGGCGGATTAAGAGGCAAGGCGATTTGAGAATTATTGCCGGTACAGCACGGGGTAGAAAGCTCAGCAGCCCCGCCAAAGCCCTGGGACAATTGATCCGGCCCACAGCCGACCGGGCTCGCGAGGCGATTTTCAGTGTAATCGGTACAGAGATTAAAGAGGGGCAGGTACTCGATCTTTTTGCCGGAACCGGCGCTTTCGGCCTTGAAGCCTTGAGCCGGGGGGCTGCCGGTGCTGTTTTCGTTGACCAGCACCGAGCAGCCGTTGAACTGGTTTATGGGAATATCCAAAAATGTGGCTTTTCTGATAGGTCCGTTCTGTTGAACAGGGATTTATCGAAAAGCCTTTTTTTTTTGAAACAGTACGCGCCTCCCGGAGGTTTTACTCTGGTATTCATTGATCCTCCTTATAGAACAAATCTATGGCAGGGAGTTATTGAGCAGATTTCCGGGCTTGATATTTTGAACGATAATGTTTTGATTATTGTTGAAGATGATTCTTCAGCGGCATTGCCTGATTCGCCGGGAAAATTTGATTTGTCAGACAAACGGCGTTACGGTGATACAGGTTTCTGGCTTTATAGGAGAGGAGGCAACAATCCATGACAACATATGAACCATTTGTTCAACCCGAAACCACCGAGACCATCGCTGTCTATCCTGGGACCTTCGACCCGATCACCATGGGCCATATTGATATAATCAACCGCACCCTGCATCTTTTTGACAAAGTAATTATTACCATCGCGATTAATGCTACGAAAAAACCGCTCTTCTCACTTGAAGAACGTCTTGAAATGATCCGCGAATGTTTTCCTGCCTCTGAAAACCGGATTACGGTGGATACCGTCTCCGGCCTGCTTGTTGATTATGCTTATACCAAAGGCGCTCGCGCGATTATCCGCGGCCTGCGGGCTGTTTCGGATTTTGATTACGAATTCCAGCTGGCATTGATGAATCGGCGTCTTGAGCGTGAAGTTGAGACGGTCTTTCTGATGACCGGTTTCAGGTGGATTTATATCAGTTCGAGCATCATCAAAGAAGCCGCGAGTCACGGCGGTGATGTCGGCGGGCTGGTGCCTGATCACGTCTGTGAAAAACTTCGGGAACGGTTCATGCGAGGTTGAGCTGAGCGGCTTTATAGTTAAGAAGTACTAAATAAATTATACGATCAATTTGCCATGGACTGGAAAACTACACGGAGAAGTTTATTAAAGAGCACCGGCCTTGCTGCTGCTTCCTATCCATTTTCAGCATATGCAGGGCAAAGGGATTTTGCTGAGGCTAAAACCGCAGCAAGTGCTGGTGCAAAGACCCGCGAAATCCCTTCCATCTGTGCCATGTGTCAGGTGAATTGCCGGATTGCCGGAGTTATCTGGGACGGAAAGCTGATCCACGTCAGGGGAAATGGCAAGGGAGACTATAACCGGGACAAAATCTGCGCCCGTGGGCATGCCGCCCCGCAGCTGCTGTATGATCCTGATCGGCTGAAATACCCCTTGCGGCGGGAGGGCAGACGTGGCGAGGGGAAATGGACCAGAATAAGCTGGGGCGAAGCAATCGACACCATTTCCTTCAAACTCGAGCAGACTATCAACCGTCACGGCCCTGAATCACTGGCCCTTTTCGCCAACGGCCCCTCATCTACTTATATGCGTGAATTGTTTAACACCCTGGAAGTGCCGAACATTAACAATTCCGTGGATGAATTCTGTACTTCCAATCGTGATCTGGCCTACGGGCTGACATTTGGAAATACGCCTCTCCCCCTTGAAATTACCGGTCTTGACAATATCAGGTGTATGGTGCTTTTCGGTTCGCATCTTGGTGAAAATGTCAATGTCCCCGAACTCAATCTGGTGATTGACGCCCTGGCAAAGGGAATGAAACTCATAGTTATTGATCCGCGTTTTTCTTCCATCGCCTCAAAGGCGGATTATCACCTGATGATCAAACCCGGAACCGATACGGCGCTTATTTTCGGGTGGATCAATCATATTGTCGAAACCGGACTATATGATATAGGACATGTGTCGGCTAATGTTGCAGGATTTTCAGCCCTCCGCGAGCATGTAAGCGGTTTTACTGTACAGAGAGTTTCCCGCATAACCGGCCTTCCTGTTGAAATAATCAAGGAGACAGCAACACTCCTGGCACAATCTTCTCGGGATTCGTATATCCATCCCGGCAAGCACAGCACCTGGTATGGAAGTGACGTGCAGCGGCTGCGGGCCCGCGCGATTCTCACCGGTCTGCTTGGGGCCTGGAAGAACCACCGCAATGGTTTATCGGCGGATACTCAAGATTTTATGCCCTGGAGCGCAGCAGAGGATAAGGCGCATCCCGGAAAAAGGAAGAATCAGCCTGCCTCGGAAATCATAAAAGGTGTGTTGTCGGACCGGATCAAAGGCCTCGGGTTCTGGGGACAGAACCCTGTTCACGGCTATCCGCATCTCCACAGAACAGTTTCGGCGCTGAATAAGGCCGACTTCATTTTTTCCTGCGATATCCTGCCCTCGGAGATCACTTTATATTCCGACATAATTCTTCCTGAAGCAACGTTTATGGAACGGACGGATATAATTGAGTCCTGGATTTCAGGGAATACCGTGACCAAAGGCATACGTTTTCCCCTGGTTGCACCTCTTCATGAAGCCAAAGACCCGTACTGGATTGTCAAGCAGTTGAGCATCCGCCTTGGCCGCGGCACGGGTTTTCGATTTGGCGATATCAAGCAGCGTATTGACGATGAATTAAAGGTCTATGGAACTTCATACGATAGATTATTAAAAAACGGCGGGACAATCCGTCTGCCAAGGGATGATTCCGGGCAAGTCAATAATGCTCCGATTCGCCAGGAAATGGTTGGGACTTCCTTAAGGAAAGAAACTTTTTCTGAGGATATAGTTGAGAATCCTCTTGTGCCGCAGGTGGGCAGGATTGAGCTGTATTCCAAATCGCTTCAGGACCAGGGTTTTCATCCCCTGCCGGTTTTTGAGGCACCCGAGCCTCCGCCTGAAGGCTTTGCAAGATTGCTTTACGGCAGGATGCCGGTTCATACCCTGTCCTCTACCCAGAACAATACTTGGCTTAATCGGGAAATCAGCGACAATGAGCTGTGGGTCAATGATGTTTCCGCGAAGGGAATGGGACTTGTCGACGGGGAACAACTGTATCTGGAAAATCAGGATGGTGTTTGTTCTCCTCGGCCGATCAGAATAAAAACCACTCCAGGCATTCACAAAGAATGTGTTTTCATGGCCCATGGTTTCGGCGGGATGTCGCCGGCACAAAAGCAAGGGTTTAATCGGGGTGTATCCGACAACTTTTTAATCAGCAGATCATCCAGGGATAAAATTTCCGGGAATAGAGGGATGCGGGTGAATTTTGTCAGGCTGGTCAGGGACGATATGCCGATTGATATGCCTGCTTGAACATCAATACCTGAATAATTGAAGCCCATCCTGGAAGAAAAGCAGGTTAAGGCTTTGAGCTCCATTGATAAGGTTCTTTATTCCTGTTCATAAGCATTTACAAAAAAAACGGACGCTCATCCAGCATGGAATTGAGCGTCCGTTTATCTGTATTAGAGTAGTTTTCTGCTAAACTGCGGCAGCTGGCTTGTTCTTTGTTTTTTTCTTTAATAGATGAATCCGTCGTCTGATAATTTTTGCAAGTTTATTATCTTTTGCCTCTTTTGCAGCTGCTTTTTCCTGGCGCAGTTCGACGATTAATTTTTTTATCTGGATTTGGGTAAGGTCTTTTACTGAGACAGCTTTTTTCTTTGCTTTCGGGGATTTCTTAGGAGCAGGATCTGCGACTTTTACCGGTTTATCAGCTGTTGCAGGAGCCTTGCCTGTATCGCCTTGAGCGCCCCTGATTGCTTCGAGGAGCTCATCTTTCTTCATGGCGTGGATTCCGGCAAGTCCGGGAATATCTTTTGCCATTTCCCGCAGATCTTTAACCGTCATTTTTTCAAGTGGTTGATTTTCTCCCATTGTCTGTCCTTCCTTTCTGTGATGATTATTGTTGGCTCGGTTTCAGGATTGATTGTGCATTTAGAAAAAGGATGTACTTGGGGCAACATTCAAGAACCTGACCTGAATTATATAAAAGAGCGATTGAAAAGTCTCTGAGAAGTGTCATTTTAACGCATAATCATATGAGGGGCAATATGTAATACAGCAGCTCATCTACTCATTGATGTTTCAGTGGAGGCAAGATCGTCAATAACCTGGCAGAGGCCTTTGACAACTCGTGCCATTTCTGGGTAGCTGAGTTTGTTGGGAGTATCGCTTGAGGCGTGATAATGCGCGTATCTGAAAAGAGCAGTGTCTGTGACCATAATGGCAGGGTAGCCTTCTTTCCAGAAGGACCATTGGTCGGACCAGGCGATACCGGGAATCCAGGAAGGGGCGGCCACTCCCTCGGAAGGGAATTTTGTTTGTTTTCTAAAAGAGTTAATGGCCGTTCTGACAAGCTTGCGGGAAGACATATTGCTTACAAAGGCCACAAAATTACCTTGATCAGGATAGAAATAACTCAAAGGGAAAGGATAATTCTGGCTGCCTGGCCCATAATTATAACATCCGATAGTTTCAAGGGATATCATGGCAACAATGTTTTCATTGCGCCGCCGGCATTGTTTTGCATGAACCCTGCTTCCCATATTTTCGCTTAAAAAATATGGGGGTTCCTCATTGGTAAAGGCAATAAAACGTATGGTGCGTCGGGGTTTTCGTTCGTTAAAATAGCCGGCGATTTCAAGAAGGGCGGCGACACCCGAGCCGTTGTCATTGGCTCCGGGACTCCCGGCAACGGTATCATAATGAGCGCCCACCACAATGTATTCCTGAGGCAATTCAGCGCCAATAATTTCGGCGATGATATTTTTGGCAGGCATGTTGTTAACTGAATAATCCTCTGAAATCGGCTTGAGCTTAATTCTGCTGATTTCGTTTTCAATATAGGCTGCTGCCAATGAAAGATTTTCCGGAAACAATAGATTCCGTTCGCCGATTTCTCCGGCAAGTTTATCTATATGACGTTCAAGTCGGGCCTGGATTGCCTGCTCCTCTGCTGAAAGAGGCTCAAACGGCCCGCTAAAGGACTTCCCTGGCATATTTGTGACAATATTTGATGCGGTCATAGATGTTAGTATGAGGGAAAAAACTATCAGAATCA
This sequence comes from Pseudomonadota bacterium, assembly GCA_018823135.1. Classification (NCBI taxonomy): domain Bacteria; kingdom Pseudomonadati; phylum Pseudomonadota; species Pseudomonadota bacterium. The sequence goes on along the minus strand of JAHJJF010000051.1, from coordinate 58,215 downwards.
TGATGATTTTTCTTGCTGCCATTTTTCTTTTTCCCATAAAGAAAAAATTAGGTCAAGGTATGCGAAGGAAAGACATCATTCCTGATTGAGCGCGATGTTGATTAATTGCCGTGATGCTTTGACGTTGGCTGTCTAAAGAACGAAGTTACTGAGTTTGGATGATACTTGCTGGTTGGTCCGACAAAGTTTGTTTCATTGCCGGAAACCTGGTCCTCTGGGTCGGGATTTTCACAAACCTTTTTTTTCAAACCATCTGAACATGAAAATTCCACCTATCACGAACAAAAAAATGATAATCCAGTGATTTATGCCGAGGGCCTGGGGGATCGTATAAATCTTCAGTCTGCCCCAGGTAAGAATATTTCTGGATAGAGCGGGGTAGGCCTCGGCATAAATACCGGCGCCAAATATCATTCCGAGAATTCCCCAGGCGGCATCATACCGGCCTTCACCCAGAGCTCCCATGGCGGTTCCCGGGCAATAGCCGAGAAGCCCCCAGCCGAGTCCGAAAAGAATTCCTCCGAAAATATTGCCGCCAAGTATCGTGGGCAGGACCCTCAGGTTGATAATGCCAAGATCCTTGAGAACATAGACCCCGACCATACCGGTGAGCACCGCGGAAAACATGAATTTGATTATGGTCATGTCAATGAGGCGCAGCGCCCCCATCTGTCGATCGTAGCGGATAACGCTGCCTTTCTGCAGGAGAAAACCGAAGCCCATGCCGATGATCAGTCCGGAAAGAAGCGTGGTCATTATTTTTTCCCTCCGCTGTAAATAATACGTGCCATGATAATGCCGCCGATAAAAAAACCGGCCAGAGTGATAAAACCGCTGATGCCGAGCTGCAGCGTGCCGCTCAGTCCGTGTCCGCTGGGGCAGCCACCGGCAAGCCGGGCTCCAAACATTGCAATGGCGCCACCGGCAAAAGCAATGACGCCGCGATTGATTGTATTGGTCCCGAACCTCTCTTTCCACATGTCCGGAATAGCCTGCCAACGGAAGGTTTTTGAGGTAAGTGCCGAAACAAGCGATCCGAAAAATATTCCAATCACGAACATCAATTGCCAGTCTATTGTGGGAGTTATCCAACGGAAGTATGGATTTGCAGCGATGCGCTCAGGCATGATGATTCGCTCAAGCATTCCTGCGGTCCGGACAAACGAGGTGGATGCGCCGAAAAAATTTTCAGTGGTCCAGGCGGAAATAACAATAAGGACGCCGACAAGTGCGCCAGCAAGATATGGCGACCATTGAGGAGGTTCGGGTTTGTTCATGATTGTTTCCTGATCTATTTGTTAATAATCTTCATCATAAACATCAAATAGATCAATATACAAGTTTTGAATCCATGGAGTAAGTCCATGGTAGACCTTCGTTGCGCCAGCCCCCGCCAATTCTTAATCCATTATAAGCACTGTTGTTGTCTTTGAGTTTGTCGCCTTCAAACCCGCCGAGGATCACATAAGCACGGTCTGCGGGCCATCCTGCCGCTACAGCGGCGTTTAATGCCTCGGCAGCTCTTGAACCGCTTCTGCAGAGAAAAAACAGGGTGTGCTGGTTTGGCTTGAATTTTGTCATGAGATCCCTGGTAAAATTTTTATTTTCGATCATTTCGTATTCCTTGCCGTTAAATACTGTGCCTAAAATCTGAAAAGGCACGAGATACGCACCTTCCGGGTGTCCGACAAACTGATATTCCCCTTGGGTGCGAACATCGACGATGATCATTTCAACAGGATTTTTTTTGATCAGCTCATATGCCTCGAGGGGCATTGCCTCTTTGCCTGGATGTTGTACTTTGGGTTTCTTGTACATGAAAACGCTTTCGGCAATAGCTGTTGATGCAATGCCGGTCATCAGCAAAAGAATAATCTGTAGCGTAATGAATTTTTTCATGGTCCGTTCTCCATTTTGGAATTTATGCAACAACAGCCTTCCATGACTCAGAAATGTATTGTTGCGATGTTATTAAACACAACCGACTATGTCTATCCTGCACAGCTTTTTTAACGCTACTCAACGGCTAAAGCAGCCTGCGACAATTTGCCGCGGTATTTTTCGGAAAGGAAGGCTACAGAGAGGAGTGATTTCTGGAAATCATAGGGTAATAAGTTCAGGCTTAAACTCACAGGAAATTGTGGTTCCTTGCTTCTCATCGGTGAACAGTGAATTTGAAACTTGTCTATTTTGTCTTCACTGAAAACAGGGTATCTTATACCTCTTTATGAGAAATTCCGTCAGGGATTCAGGAGAATGAATGCTGATTAGTATTGTTGCCACCATATTATTTTTTGTAAGTTCCCTGGGATATGGACGAATAGTTGTGCCATCAAAGCTCAGGGATGAATTGCTTCTGGTTATTGTGCCTGGCACCTGGATTGTCTGTCATGCTGTTTTTTTTCTGGGATTGCTCGGATTGCTTTACCCCGTGTGGATCGCCATGGTTTTGCTGCCGGGAGTAATCCTTGCCTTGCAGAGAAAGAAAACCGTGTTTGCTGGAGTTGGTCCATGCTTTCAGGGCCTGAGAAACGCATGTACGCCTCTGTGGCTCTCCTTGATTTTATTGTTCTTTATAACGGTGTTGTTGCTGCTAGCAGTCAATAATGTCCTTCTTCCTCAGATTGCCCGCGACAGCCTGGTGTATCATCTTGCGCTCCCGAAACTCTATCTTCAACAGCATTTGTGGTATGAAGTGCCACAAAACATTTACAGTTATTTTCCTGGAATGGTTGAAGCCGCATATACAATTGTCATGGGCTTGGGTGGTGACTATCCGGCATTAATTCATTTTGGTTACGGTATTCTGGTTTTACTTTCAACGATAAGGCTCGGCAAGATTATAGGCATTAGGGAGGAATATATTTTTATTCCTGTGCTGGCGCTACTGGCAACACCTTTATTCTGGCAGGAGATGACCTGGGCCTATGTTGATCTTGCCAGCAGTTTTTACTGGACAACGGCAGTTGTCTGTTTTTTTCGTTGGCGTATGCAAAGACAAAAAAGAGATGTGTTTTTGTTGGGATTTGCAGTTGGCGCTGCTTTATGCTGTAAGTATACGAATATAATTCTTCTCCCTGCCGTATTGCTTGCAATTCTTGTTGCTTTCCGAGAAAGAACTAGACAACCGGTAAAAGAAATTGCCGCAACGATTTTTTTCTTTCTAAGTGTGGCTCTGCTTGCAGTCTTACCCTGGTGGGCAAGAAATCTGTATCTTGCCGGGAATCCGTTATTTCCTTTTTTCTGGGAACTCTTTCCAAGTCAGAGCAATGGTTGGGACAGTCAGAGAGCCTTGCTGTTTCATCTGTTTGTTGATTTTTATGGAGATGCGGAAAAGACGATTATGTCCTATCTGCTGGCGCCGTTTAAAGTTTTCTGGGCAGGTGAAGAAGGCAATCCTGTTCTGTATGACGGACAACTCGGGCTGTTTTATCTTCTAACTTTTCCCTTTTTGTTTTTAAGCTGGCGCAGCAAAGAGATTCGATATCTGGCAGGGTTGTCAGTGATTTATTTATTGTATTGGACATTCAGTTCCCAGCAGGCTCGCTTTCTTCTCGTCTTGCTGCCGATAATGAGTGTTATGATTTGCAGGCTGATGCAGTTTTTTTACCTCAAGAAAGATGGAACAGCTGCGAGAAGGAAAAAAACAATACCCCGACAAATGATTGCCTTTGGTTTTGTTGGCCTCGTTGCCGGCGGAATTTTGTTAAATATTTATTCGACGGTATCTGCCTTTATTAAAGGGGATTATCCTTATTGCTTTACAGAGGAGAAACGCAAGGAGGCATATCTGGCAACCAACCTGGGATATTATGAAATGTATCAGTACATTAATAAGAATCTGCCGGAATCAGCACATCTGTTTCTGGTAATGACCGGGAATCACGGTTTTTATCTTAAACGAGATTATTTCTCCGATGCTGTTTTTGAAGCCCATACATTTAGCAGCCTTTTGAAAAATTCGCCTGATGCCGGCAGTTTTATTCAAGCACTTCAAGACCGGGGGTGGACGCACCTTTTAATCAGTCTGGATTTTTATTTTCGTGAAGCGAACAACGATCTTTCTTCTGAGCAATTTATTGTTCTTAAAGAGATTTTTGAAGAGAAATTAAAACTCGTAAAGGTCTCGGGTGGTCTTTCTCTTTTCGATATAGGTTCATAGTTACTTGTCCTGGCTCAGCTTGCATTTGAAATGGGGGCGATCACGGTGTTGATGAAGTATTCTATTAACCATTGTCATCTGTGGTAATGCAGGCCACTTCAGATTCACTTTCTCATAAAATTGTTTTAATAAATTCCAGCCATTTTTTTGAATCCATTCCTTTCCTGCTGATTGCCGACAACCGCCACCAGATCACCTTCCTGAAAAGAATAATCCGCTTTAGGATTATGATGAAATACTTTCTCGTGGATAATCCCCACAATTGATGCTCCTGTTGTGGTCCGAACTGCCGCGTCTTTGATGCTTTTATTGACAAGGGGGCTTCCGGGCATGAGAGTGACCCAGGAAATTTCCAGCATGTTTTTTATGTTATCAAACTTGGTGAGCAAAGTGGGGTTATGGGTGGATTGATAAATCGGCGCATAGAGTTGTTGTCGTACAGCGTCAGTATATTGTTGAATAAGCGCCACGGGTATTTCCAGATGAAGGAGTGCCTGTCGGGCAATTTCCAGCCCGGCCTCCATCTCCGGCAAAACGGCCATATACACCCCGCTATCATACAATGCCCGGGCTTGTTCAGCACCATCGGCCCGCACAATTATATGTAATTGGGGGCTAAGGCGATGTGCCTGTTTTACAATTGATTGAGTTGTAATCACTGAGGGCGTGGTAATAAGCAAAAGTTTTGCCGCGTCAACGTTTGATACTTCAAGAGCTGTTGGCTGGGTCATATCACCAAAGATCACCGGAAATTTTGCAGCCTTGCATTCAAGCATTCGCTGATGATTCAGTTCAATAATTACAAAAGGCAGATTGAGGCTGGTCATAACCTGGGCAATGTGTTGTCCAACGCGACCACCTCCGGCGATCACCACATGATCTTTAAAACCGGAAGGCGGGATGTTTGCCGTCTGCAACGGTTCATATTTGAAGTGGCTCTTTTTAAATTTATAGAGAGGCGTCGCAAGTGCTGAAACAAACGGAGTAAGCACCATGCTCAGGACGGAAATGGCGAGAACAAGGGAATACATATTCTGGTCAATGGCTTTTGTTTCAAGTCCGACCCTGGCAAGAACAAAGGCAAATTCCCCTACCTGAAACAGACCGAGACCCACGGCAATAGGAATAATATTTATATATCTGAACAGCTTGGCCAGCACGTAGAACAGCGTACCTTTGAAAACTCCGACCAATAGGACCAAGGTGATAATTATTCTCCAATTATCAAACAGGAAGGCCGGATCAAGGAGCATGCCCACAGATGTAAAAAACAAAAGTCCAAAGATGTCTCTTAATGGAATAATATCGCTTAGAGCCTGATGGCCATAATCAGACTCACTGAGAACCATCCCCGCGACAAACGCCCCGAAAGCAAAAGAGAGTCCGAAGAGATACGTGGCATATCCAATACCAAGGCCAATGGCGGTTATCGATAAAATAAAAAGCTCTCTGGAGTTCCACTGAGCCACATGCGCCAACAACCATGGGAGAAGCTTTCTGCCCATATAAAGCATCAGCACGAGGAAAACTACAGACTTGGCTATGGCGATTGCCAGAAGAGGCAGTCCGGCCTTGGGATTACTCAATTGCGGCAGGATAATCATCATCGGAATGACTGCCAGATCCTGAACAATCAACATGCCGATCATTACCCGGCTGGAAAGGGTACCCACAAGCCCTCTGCTCATAAGGGTCTTTAAGGTAACCATGGTACTGGAAAGAGAGATCAGGGCGCCAAACCATAATGCGTTGGCAGAGGACCAGCCCAAGAATTTGCCGATGATGAAACCAATTCCGATGGTAAGAATAATTTGAACCGGTGTACCAAAAAGAGCAATGTTGCGAACCGGTCGTAACTTGCTGATGGAAAATTCCAATCCAAGGGCAAAAAGAAGAAGGGCGACGCCGATTTCAGCCAGCAGTTCTATCTCATGGATATCACCGATGGTCACCCCGCCGGTGTATGGGCCGACAATAATTCCGGCAAAGATATATCCTAAAATCAGCGGTTGTTTGAATTTTTGCGCAATGAGCGCGCCAAACAAGGCTGCAACCATAATAATCACAATATCTGCTGCAACACCCATGAAAAGGCCCTCTTTTTAAAAAATTACATGTTTTTCCAACCTGAATTATTGAACCTGATGATTGGAGACCATTTTTTTGTAGAACGACTGATTGAGATATTCTCTTTGTGGGTCCGGATTGTTGGGTTGGTGATGTTTAATGTCGGGCAGAGATATTTTCGAAGGAGAGAGAATAATCGATATCTCCGCTGAAGTGCCGGACAACAAGATTGCAATTTGCATCAAGGTCAGTGGCCAGGGGTTCAAGCCCGATGAATTTGAATATAAGCGAGTCGGTTTATAACAACCAGACTTGAAAGTAAAGGGAAGGGCCTCGAGTTGCAGCTGAGGCCCTGAATAATCAAAAATCATGACGCTCATAATGTGGCCGGAAATAAAGTCGGCAACAGAATGATTTTTGCAGTTAGACCGCCAATCGGGGCATATGCCGGGATATTCATTACAAACAAAACAGCAGGCCGGGTGCCGTCGAGAATATTCTTCTGATCACTCTTTGGCGGCAAGGACGATTTCGATCCGCCGATTTTGTGCCTTGCCCTCTTCAGTATTGTTGTCTGTCACGGGTTTATACTCGCCATAAGCAACTGAAGAGAGAGCCCCGGGATCAAGGCCCTGATCATGAAGGAACCTGGTAACATTGATTGAGCGGGCAGCAGACAGTTCCCAGTTGGTGGGATATTTTTTTGTAAGGGAACCGGTAATCGGGACATTATCGGTGTGTCCTTCAACACGGATTTCTTTGTCTGTCATGTTTTTCAGGATATCCACAACTTTCTGGAGTACTGCAAGTCCTTCGGATTTGATCTCTGCTTTGCCGGAATCAAACAGGATGGCATCGACCATATTGACCGTCAGTTTCCCTTTGAGTTCGGAAATGGTTACCTGATTGGTGTTAATTTCATTTTCCATTTTGGCAATCAACTCGTTATAGGTGCCGCTCATTGCCTTGACTTCATTTTCCTTCCTCAGAAGCTCTGCCGTGACTTCATTACGGAACTGGGTATTTTCATCTTCAAGGCTGGATATCTGTTTTTTAAGATTTTCAACTTTGTCATCATAGGTATTTTTTTGATCGGCCATTTTCTGGCGCAATTCAGCGATGGTCTGGGAAAGGCTGTCTGATTTTGCTTTCAGGATAGAATCCAGCTGTTGATTGTCAGCAATGAGATTTTCCTTGTCCTGAGTAAGTTCTTTGACGGTGGTATTCAGCGTTTCTATCTGATTTGCTTGCGCCTGACTGTTTGTGGTCAGAGTGTCATAGTTGCTTTGCAGTTCCTGGAGATTGTTGTCCAGTAATTTTGCCTCTTCATCTTTCAGGTCAAAAGTTTTTTTCATAACACAGCCGGGAGCGGAAATTGAAAGCAGCAGGATAACACTCAATAGCAGAATTTTTTTAAGCATTTCAAACCTCAGTTATGATTTTTTTTAAAAATTATCGTTCAGGATATTTACAGATCTTGATTCCCTGGGCAACAACAGGATCCATGCAGGAATGATTCAATCAATGGTTCTATTCAGAATATCTGATATCACTGATACAATAGCCGTGTCAAATTAATTTATTATCAGGAAAAAAGAAAAAACAAGGGAACGATTTTCCCCTGGTATTTTTGATTATACTCCTGATTCATCTCTTTATTAAATACCTGGATTCCTGGCGCTGAAGAAGAAACGCTCCGGCGGCTGAAATCGAGTGTTGATCAGAATTTCAATTGTTTCGCAACTGCTTGATTCAGTATTTGTTGAGCATCGATGAGGTTTTTATACTTTGCTGCTATTTTCTCGATATTTCTCGACAGAACAGCTTTCAACAAATCGCCTTCTATCTCAGCAACGTCGATTCTTTCATAATAATCCATAGTCTCTTTGAGATGCGCGATAACGATTTTGCCGGTCAGGATCGGGTGGTTATTTGTAACATTTGCATCGTCGAATCGCGTGCCATGTTCGAGCTCAACGTCCAGACCTTTCCGGAACGCCTCAAGGGGAATGTCCATGCCTTTGGTATTGACGATTTTGAGAATAGTGGAAGCTTCATCTCCAGAAACAGATGGATCGGTGATTTCGGACCAGTCACGCAAGCCAATTTCGTTGCAGACTCTTTTTACTTCAGCAGCAGTTATATACTCCGGCAGTTTCATCTTTTTTCTCCTTTGATGATTGATCTTAACCACAGCGATCATTTCCCATCGTAAAGTTGATAAAGTGTATGTGGCGTTGTTGAAATCAGTCGCTATTCAGGACGACAAGCCCTTGCGGTCAAGTGTGAAAAAATTAATTCTTCCGGCTTTTCTTCCGGTCATATTTCAAGAAGGCGAGGTATAAACTTTCGACTTTCTTTCTTGCCCAGGGCGTCTTTCGAAGGAACTTGAGACTTGAATTCACTGATGGGTCGCTGTTGAAACACTTGATATTGATGCGTTTTCCCAGCCCCTCCCAGCCAAAATAGGCAACCAGGCTGTTAACCATTTCCTCCAGAGTAACTCCGTGCAACGGGTCATTGGATTGTTGTTCACTCATGAGTTGGGTTTTGTCCTTTTACTGCTTGTTATATGTTTTTTGCATCTATTGCTCAAGTTTTTTCTGAGCCGTTTTAGTTAGCCTGTTGAAGCCGTGAACCATTTCACCCATTTTCTCGCAGCGCATTCCGTGAAGCTCGGTCCACCAGGGTGAAAAGCCGGTCAATATCATCTTTTTGATTCGAAACCTTGTGGCCAAGCACTTTAATGAATTCGCAATTCAACTGATCGATTACGGCATAAAACGCCTGATACAGTTCATAATTATTGAGTCGATTATTTTTTTTTGAACGGTATTGGTTTTGCTCCAGTCGCTCTCGTCTTCCCTGCAAGCCCAGAATGTTTTGAGAATCCGTATAGACTGTCACTTTATTCCCTGCTGCCTGGATATCGTCCAGGGCCCATAACAAGGTCTGCAATTCCAGTTTGGTTGAAGAGGTATTCTCAAATCGTTTTACCTTTACCCGCGACCTCAACGAATCCAACGAAAGTTCGCGGTCAGCCACAACAAGATATGCACCATAGCCTATATGCGACTGAGTATTAACACTTGCATCGGTGAGGAGGATCAGTTCATCCATAGCGAGAAACTCATTATTCTTTTGAAATAATCTTTCATGAATTTTACCTCCTGAATCATTTAATACAAATAAAGACAATCTATGACTTAATATCCAGTGATATCTGATAGCACCGAGAATAGGCATCAGGGGAAATTGTTGGATCGGCCAAATAATGATGAATGTCAGGTAATTCCGGGATAAATATTAATGATAAAAAAAGCAAAAAATAAGTTCTCAGTCGAGAAAGCATGTTTTTTTGAGTGTTAAAAAGAATAATTGCCGGCGTTTTTTTAAAGAGGGGAATCCGGGGATACTTTGCGAACACCATGGATATAATCATCAGAGAGGAGGCTGGTGATTCTGGAGACAGAAAAAAGCAGAATTGCCTGGTCATCTGAGGTAACCGCATACTTTTTGCCGATAAGCGTAACCCCGGCAAGATCAAGTCGGCTTTTATCCGCATGGATTGCGATATCGCCGGTGATGGTCAGCGCGGTGCCGGTGAGTTTGGAATTATTAAGATCAAGGCCGATTGCTTTTCCTGTAATCGTGCTGTTTTCGATTTTGATTTCCGAGTCTTTGGCGGCAATGTATTCCGTGGAAACATTGCTGATCCGCACATCCTTGCATTGATCTAGTTCAATGCGGTCGTATACCCCGGAAAACTTCATGCCGGATTGATTGAAGCAGCTTCCGACGCGACCTGTTTTGGAATATGAGACCGGGCGCTGTGTTTTTTTCGGAAGGGATTCGGCAAACAGGGCGGTAAGAAAGTCATCCCTGCGGTCGTTCATTGGCACATGCCCGGCCCGTGGAATTATCACCAGGCTTGCGTGGGGAAGGAGAGCATCTAATACCTTCCCGGTCCGAACCGGGGAAATATTGTCGTTTTCACCCCAGATGAGAAGGGTTTCACATGTTACCATATCAAGCAGATTGGAGAAATCATGGTTTGTCACGGCCAGCGCGGCAATGGCGTTTGATTTGCCGCGCAGAAATATCCTGCGGGCCACAGGCGTTGAGAGAATCTTACTGATATCTTCGGCAGAGCCCTGCTTGGTCATTTTTTCAGCGGTGGAGCCGGTAAAATCATTGATCGAATCAATGGCTTCCTGGAGTGGCGCGGCAATGATCTCCGGCCAATTATCAAGGGGCAGATCGAATTCCATGATTTTTTTGGAAAAGGCGATCCGATGCAGGATGCCGATTGAGTCCACAAGGATCAAGCGCTTGACTTTGTCCGGATGGTCTGCGGCAAATCGGAGGGCAAGGGCGCCACCCAGTGAATGTCCCATTAGATGGACCGGGCCTTTCGCGTGTTTGCCGATGAACCAGTAAAGGAAGGCGCTGTAGTTTTCAGGCGAATACAACAGGTTTGCCTGGGTGGATTTCCCGAAACCGGGAAGGTCAAGGGCGAGTACATGATATTTTCCCACAAGTTCCGGCAGGAGCGGCTCCCAGATAGTTGATGCCTCGTCGCCCACCCCGTGCAGCAGAACCAGGATCTCGGAATTTTCAAGCCCGGATTCATAATAATAAACCTGGCCGTTAAATATCGGCTCGCTGATGAATTGCTGTATTTTTTCGATATCCTCCCCGGCAGATAACGGTGGGGCTACAGCCAGCGGTAGAAAAAGGAGGCAAAGCAGCAGGCTTAATGCCGTATAGACAAATCGGATGATGGACATTGAATGTGTAGTGTGAGAGGTTAGTTAGTGCCTGTCCATAAATGGTCTTTTGCCGGAATTTCCGCGTCATGCTCAAAAAATAATGCTCGAAATATCAACTATATGTCTGTGCTTATTTTTTTCGCGCTCCTTGAACTTCAAGAAAAATCCTCGTTTATGGACAGACACTAGTTATGAAAAACGGACAGCTTAGTTTCCGAACTTTTCCTGCTGCTCCTTGGTGCGGGAGAAAATCGCTTCGGCCATCTCCTTGCTGGAAACAACAAAGGCGTCGTTTAATGCGGTCATCACAATGGTGTAGAATTGCTGGATGGAATTCTGGTTCAGGAAATTAATGTATTGTTGGATTTCCAGGTCTGTAAGGGTTTTATAGGTGTAAAAAGATCCGGCAATGACCCGTTGACTCATGATCGCCTTGAGTTTGAAACGGCTGGCTCTTGCCTCCTCGGCAATCTGATCGATTGAAACCTCCGGGGTGTCCGGCATGGATGAGTAAAGCGCCGAGACCATGGCGATCTGCATGTTGAGCTGCATGTCAACGGCGAAATCGGTTGATTGGGCTGCCTCGTCGAGTTTGAGCAGCAGATTGAGCCGTTCTTTTGTGCCCAGTGAGTTTATCTGCTGTTCCGCAAGGATATCCTGTTCTTTATATGCTTCAGGAGTCGAGGCAGCCATTTCGATTTCGACGATTTTTTTTCCCAGTGGCGTGTTGAGCCAGTTGAGGGCATTATTCAGGGTAACTTCGTCCACGGCAGTAATCCTGCGAACCACTGCGGACTGAATTTTTTCCGGGGCAAAGGCTGTGTCGATTATTCTTTCAAGTCCTCTGAAGTCATCATCCGACATCCGGATCGGCCCTTTTCTGCCTTCTGCAAAGGAGGTTTTGATATGGTTGGGTAGTTGCCCGATTTCATTTTGCAGGCCGGATTGTATGAAAAATTCGCGTGCCAGATCCTGGGTTGCAGCCAGAATCTGGCAGGGGGCAAGGACAAGAAAAGAAATGAGCATGGAATAAGTTTTTATCGCTGAAGTTGTTGTTTTCATATTCATAAGCTTATTAAAATTTTATACCCCTGGCAACGATAAAAGCCCCTTTGTCGGACCCCGGTAAAGTATCGTCTTGTTTATCCATCCGGAGCGGATCATTAAAAATCGTCTGAACATGTTTGAGGTTCGAACAGCCGGTGTCGATCATGAATCTATTGATTTCTTCGGCGGTATAAAAGTTTGCGTTTGTATAAAAAACACTTTGTTTTTTATGGGCGTCATAATTTGTTCCCAGTGTGCTTGACCGGTTAATGAAGGCAATAACAAGCGAGCCTCGCGGCTTGAGGATACGATTTGCCTCCGCAAGGGTTTTTGGAATGTCTTGTACAAAACAGAGCACTGTCACAAAGAGGACAAAATCAAAGGTCCGGCTTTTTATGGGAAGGGACTCCGAAACTGCGCGGATAATTTGAACACCACTGGCACCGGCATAATCCGCCATTGCCAGACAAGGCTCAACGCCAAATGGAATCCCCAGCGGGCCGGCAAACCGTCCGGTACCGACGCCGATCTCAATCCCTGAGCCTTTGGGGAGTTGCATCCTTACCGCGGCAAGCTCGGATTGATAGGCATACGAATATTTATCAAACCATGCTTCGTATGAATCGGCATGGAGTTCATAAGGGTTGTCTGTTTTCATTTTAACTGAGGTGAAAAAGGGAAATAAGTTTTGATGGCGTCGTAAAAAGTTCGATCTACTGCTTTGTAGTTTTTGGCCAGACACTCGACATACCTCATGTATAGTCTCGTCCCTGGCCAAAACGCTCCGCCTTCTAACTCGAACTTATTGACTTAGCCCATCTCGGTGCTGAATAAGATTTTTTAGAAGACAATCAATTTTACAATGAAGTACTGTATATTACATTCAGGATTAATCTGAAATCAATACCTTTAATCGGGAATATTTAATGTCCAAAAAACCTGAGAATAATTTTGATGCCTGGCTCCAGCGACTTAACCAGGAAGATATGCCGATTTTCGGCCGCACTGTTCAGGAAATCGTAAGTGTTGCGGAAAACAGCGACAGTTCCGTTTCGGAATTGACCAGGGTGGTATTGCAGGACACGGCTATGACTGCCAAGGTGTTAAAACTTGCCAATACCGCCTTTTATAATCCTTCAAATAAAAGCATCAGTACCATAAGCCGGGCGATCATGCTCATGGGTTTTGACAAGGTGCGGGCAATCACTCTGACCGTTGCTCTGGTGGAATCCATTGTCCGCTCAGCAAACCGCGATCTGCTCATGGCCGAACTTGCCAGATCTCTGCACGCCGCCACCCAGGCGAGGTCCATGGCGGAAAAAATGGGAGACAAATCTTCTGAAGAAATCTTTGTCGCAACCCTGCTGCATAATATCGGTGAGCTTGCTTTCTGGTGTTTTGCCAAGCAGGAAGGGGAGGCCTTGAAGGCCGAGATAAAGAAAGGCGTTCCTCGGGAAGAGGCGGAGCAGAAGGTGTTGGGATTTCCGTTGCGCAAATTGACCCAGCGACTGGTCCAGGACTGGCACCTGAATTCTCTGCTCGAAGAAGCCTTGGACCCCAAGAAGAAAGTTGGCAAGAGAGGACAACTGATCAATATCAGTTATGACCTAGCAGCTGCGGCTGAAAAAGGCTGGCAGAGTGAGGAGGTGGCTGATACCGTCAGGGAATATAGCCGGATATCGGGTTTTGGCCGTGATGAGATACAGGAGATGATTCAGGGCAATGCTCTTGAAGCCGCCAGGGTGAGCAGGACCTATGGAGTCAGCAAGGTGGCAAATATTATTCCAATACCTTACAAGCCGGGCAAAGATGATCGTCGTGTTTCGAAGCAAACTGATGGGTCCATGATCGACACGGTGGAGGAGTTTGAACCGAAAACTTCTGAGATCCCGCAATATAATCCGCTTCTGCAACTGGATATTCTTCGCGAGATGACCGCCTTGCTTTTTGAAAAGCCGAATTTCAACGTGCTTCTTGAAATGACCCTTGAAGGCATTTACCGGGGAGTCGGCATGGACCGGACATTGTTTGCCCTTGTATCCCCGGACCATCAATACCTCAATGCGCGATTCGTCCTGGGATTTGAAAGGACAAAGATGCTTGAACGGTTTAAAATTTTTATCGCTTCCGGGAGAAGGAATCTTTTTAAGACCGTCCTTGACAACAATCTGAGCGTCTGGATCGGCCAGCCGCAATCTTCAGTGGCGGACCTCGTGTCCGATGAAATCAAGGAGCTCGTCGGCGGCGATGAATTTTTTGTGTCGCCGATAATCGTCAGCGGCAAAACCATTGGCCTGTTTTATTGTGACCGCATCCCCAGCGGCCGCGACATGGACCAGATGAGCTTTGAGAATTTCGAAAACTTTGCCCGCCATGCAAGCCTTGGACTCGAACATATCACGCGGTTGAATAAATCCTGATGAAGGTGCAAGCCAGGAAACCTCGAAATGTATTAGTCTCAAGTTCAGTTTAAACCCACCGTCTTCAAAACGATCAGCATAATCTATGAATTACAGGCACAGAGGCAGAAGGCAGAAGGCACAGAGTAAAAGAGAATAAAGAAATACAATACGAAGAAATAACGGTACTCAATGACGGTTGGTCTGGGTGGTGTTTTTTTCCCCCCACTTTGTGCCTTCTGCCTCTGTGCCTCACACTATCGACTTCAGTCGATAGTCCTTCATTTCGAATGAATCACAATAACCGTAATATTATCCCGGCCGCCGTTCTTTTTTGCTGCGTCAATCAAATGTTGTGAGGCGCTTTCAGGATTGTTCTCTGAGCAGAGAATTTTCAAAATAACCTCATCGCTTATCATATTGGTCAAGCCGTCGCTTGCCAGAAGAAACCTATCCTGCGGGAGAATTTTAATTTCCCGGGTGTCGACGCAGACATTTTTATCAGTGCCAACGGCACGGGAAAGATAATTTTTTATTTGCGGACCCAATGCATGGGTTGAGACCTGCAGAAAATCGTTCTGGCGTCGTTCAACGCGTATCGAATGGTCTTTGGTGAGCTGCCTGATCGTATTATTACGAATGAGAAAGATGCGGCTGTCGCCCACATGGCCGATGGTAAGATTTGGTTCATTTCTTTTGGAAAGCCAGGCTGCCGCAACGGTGGTGCCCATTCCTTTCCATTCGGTTTTTTCCTTGGAAGCAAGATAGATGATGTGGTTGGCAAGTTGTATTGCTGAAGTCAGGCGGTTTCGGGACTCGGAGAGGGATCTGTCAAAGCCGTTCATATAGGGCTGATCACCGGACCTTACGCTGCTGATATGGTCCTTTATGATATCAACTGCCATGCGGCTGGCTACTTCACCCGCGAGGTTGCCGCCAATGCCGTCGGCGACGATATAAAGTGATGGCGACTGGTCACAGACTAGAAAGCAGTCCTGATTGGTTTTTCTTACAAGCCCTTTATGGGTCAGGCCTGCGGTAAGAATTTTCACGATTGACCTGAATTACCCTTCTATTTCTTTAAGGCATTCTTGTAGTTTTCTGGCAACTGTGTCGGCGTTCTGGAATCTCTTGTTGGGATCTTTGACCAGCAATTTGTTGATAATTGCCCCGCAGCATTCGGGCAGCAGAGGGGCGACATCGATCAAAGGTTTGAAATTGCAGCTGGCGATATTATGCATCAGCGGCCCGATATTATCATGCTTGAAGGGCTTTAAGCCGGTAAGAAGCTCATAAAACACCGAGCCCAGGGAGAACAGGTCCGATCGTCCGTCAACCCGTTTGCCGAGCACCTGCTCCGGCGACATATAATTCGGAGTGCCGATAACAACACCGGTCTGGGTCTGGGAGGCATTCATCAGCCTGGCAATACCGAAGTCAGTAACCTTTACCTGCCCTTTATCAAGCAGCATGATATTTGCCGGTTTTATATCACGATGAACCACGGCGTTATCATGGGCATAATTCAAGGCCTCTGCAACTTTGATGATTATCCTGATGACCTCTTTTGCCGGCAGCAGGGAGCCTTCCTTGGTGTACGCGGTGAGATCTTTACCGGTAAGGAGTTCCATGGCCATGTAAATAACGTCCATGTCTTCCCCTGCATCATAGATGGTTACGATATTGGGATGGTTCAGGCGTCCGGCAGCTTCGGCTTCATGCAGGAAACGGTCTTTAACATCTTTGAATTCCTTTTCGTTGGTTTCTTCGTAACGAAGGGTCTTGATCGCCACTTCACGGTTTATCTTCGGGTCTTTGCCGAGATAGATCGTGCCGATTGCACCCTGACCAAGAATCCGCATGATTTCATAACGTCCCAGGGTGGGCAGGGTGTCAGCACTGTCCAGGCGCATGGTCGCCTCATTCCGCATGTTTCCGGTGGAACCCATATGGATCTGCTGCTCCGCTGATTTGAGGCGGATTATTTTTTCTTTGATATCCTTGAAATCGCCGGCATTCGAGATATGCTCATACACGAAAACAGCTTTGTTGAACATCCTTTTGCGTTCAAAATCCAGGCCGAGGTTATAGAGCTTTTCTTTGACTGATGGATCCCGCAGCGGGCATTTCATGAAGTACTCGAGAGCCATGTCGAGAAGTCCCTGGCCCTGAAAGGAGATACCCAGCATCTTATTGGTTTCCGAGTGTTCATCCTGTTTGTAGGCAACGGAAAATTTCCGCACCGCGATAATCGATAAATATCCGCCGATTGCAAGAATGGTCGGGGTTGCGGCTTTAAACCAGATGTCGGCGCTGTAGAACATGGCCAAGACAATGACGTACCAGACCGCAAGAAAGCTTCCGAGGATCAGGGCGCCGAGCCGGATGCTGACCCGCGAAATCACAAAAAGAATAAAAAAGCCGAAATACAACAGAACAGCGGTTTCAAGAGCCCATGCCCAGTAGGGGCGTTTGATCGGGTTTTCAGAGAAAATGTTTTCAAAAGCCTGGGCCTTGATTTCGACATCGGAAATTTTCTTGTGGACCGGGGAGGAATGAAGTGCTGCGGGTGGATGAGCGGTAAGCCCGATCATTACCGCTTTATTCTTGAATGTCTCATCCGGCACCTTGCCGTTCAGTACATCGGTAAAAGAATAAACCAGTTTATCACGGTTTACATTGTAATTGATGAACATCTGGTAGCCGGCTTCTGTGGGGACCTTAAGATCGCCAATCCGGATACCGGTAAAGTTTTTTTCTTTTTTTGTCGTTTCCAGGTCTTTGAGCTTGATTCCTTTATAGGCAAGAGCAAGCTGCACGGCTAAAGAAGGGAAAAGTCGTCCCTGGTTTTCGAAAAAGAGCGCTTCATGGCGCACTACACCGTCCGGGTCAGGGGAGATGTTTATGTGTCCGTGGGCGCCGGCTGCCTTAGCAAGTGTTTTGTGGGTAGTGAGAATTTCATCTGGTGCGGCTTGATGATTCTTGAGAGCCATGACCGGGTTATGCAGGCTGAGCAGCAGGGTTTTGAAATCGGCTTTGGGTTCAGAATCCGGGATGGAATGTTTGAGAAGCCCGGCATCTTCCAGGTTGACCTGCTCGTTGTTTTTCGATTTTCCGTCATAGTTGAAATAAAAAGGGAGAACGACATTTTTGGCCGGCATCAATGCTGAGAACAGTCTTGTGTCGTTATCAATATCAATGGAAGCCTGATTGAGCCTTTTTTCAAAGAGTGTGCTTGAATTTGCATCAAGCCTTGAGGCGTTTTGTTTCAGCCATGCCCGGAGGTTATTGATTGCATCCAACCCGTCATTGGTTTCCGGAGTTGAAAATAAAAGATCAATGCCGATGGCATCAACTCCATGACCGGCAAGATACTGGACCATCTCGGCAATTTTTGATCGGGGCCAGGGCCAGGGGCCGATTTCTTTAATGCTATTGTCATCAATGGCGATTACCGCAATATTTTCCGCGGGGTCTTGCGGCCGGAGGCGTGACATCTGGTCGTAGACCTTGTTTTCCAGGAACTGCAGGGGATAGAAATCAAAGAGTGAGGCGATAATAATCAGGATGGTAAGAAATGAACAGATTATCCATTTAGAGAGATGATGCGGTTTAATACTGTTCATTTTGTCGTTTTATGGTCTCAGGCGTGAGTGTATTTTTATCTTCCGAATCTTTCGTTTTTTTATACAGATAAACGTATTGGGATTGGAACCATCAAAACTCCACAGGAAAATTAATAACATTGTAGCATTATTTGATTTTTAGATCAATAAGGCATGTCGACACCAGTGATCAAATTACCTTCATTTAAATTTGTACCGTTTATGGATTTTTACGAAGATTACAAGTTTTGTTCTGAAGTTTTGAAAGGAATTCAGAGGGACGGCGCTCTGTGAAAAAATCCATATTCTTTGGTTGACTGAAAGTAGCTGAAAGGGTATTGATGATCTTCTTTTGGGATTTTCACATTATTTCTAACCATGGCCACAAACGGAAAAAATCAGTAAGGGTATGTTAAAATGAACGCGGGTGAAGACCTTTTTGGTGCCGTATATGAAAAAGGTAAAGTGATATATAAGCAGGATGATTCTGGCGATTCATTGTATATCATCCAATCCGGCGCGGTTGAAGTTTCCCACAAGAGAGGTGAGGAGAATGTCTCCCTCTGCATTCTTGAAAAGGGGGAATTTTTTGGTGAAGTTGCCTTGCTTCCCGACCATCTTCGTCTTACAACCGTCAAAGCAATCGAGCGAACTCGACTTCTTTGTTTTACCAGGGAAGCACTTCTTGAAAAGATGCGGCAGGACTCAGGTGTTTCTCTGCATCTGCTTCGCGGCATTATTCTGCGTATACACCAATCCAGTCAGAAAGTCAGGGAAGTGGCAGTGGAAAATGAAACACTGCGTCTGGCTCTCGGTATGAGCCAGGAGTTAAGCCCCGGTGCCCTCATTTCAAAAATGGTCAGCACCGGGACAAAGGATTTCCAGGGAATTCTCTGGAATGACATTTCCGTTAAAGACATTTCGAAAATCTGGAATGCTGAAGGCAATGAGGAGTGGGTGGAGCAGGGCCAGGTTATTTTTGAAGAAGGGGAGTCTGCCAAGTCTATGTTTTTTGTTGCACAAGGTTCTATCGAGGTAAGTATTCAATCCGGAAAAGAAAAATGTGTGCTCACCACTCTTGGCCCCGGTGGTTTTTTTGGAGAGATGGCAACTATCAGCGGTTGCAAGAGAACAGCCACTGCTCTGGCTACCTCAAAGACTTTGTTGGTATCGTTGAGCCAGGATGAATTTTTTGAAAAGATTCGAAAAAAACCCGAACTCGCCCTTCATATTCTCCAGTCTCTGATTTTACGATTAAGAAGGCAGAATGCTCTGCTCGCCAACCCGTATATGGCCTCCACCCTTATCCCGCAGAATTGGGGCGCGCTAGTCAGCAAAAAGCAAACCATAAAAATCGCGATGATATCTCTGTCTTCCTGCTCGGGGTGCTCTGCAGTGCTTATTGATGACCCGGTGTTTGATGAACTGCTTAAGAGTAATGTGGAAATCGTTTACTGCCCGATGCTTCTGGATCAGGACGAAATACCCGAAGTTGACATTGCCTTGGTGGAAGGCGCGGTCCGTCTTAAAGATGATGTGAATATTCTGGAAGAAGCTAGAAACAAGTCTCGAATTCTCATTGCCTGGGGAACCTGCGCCGCAACCGGAGGAGTCCCGGCTATGGCCAATCGCTTTGAACTTGAGGAGCTGATTGAGGAGACCTATGGCATGGCCCATGATGCTTTTTCTTATTATCTTTCAGGCAAGGGCGGCATAGATCTGCAAACAACCTACCAGGAAAGAGGGGTCAGCCTCCTCAGGCGAGCCAGGAATCTTGAAAATTATGTCAGGGTCGACTTTTTTTTAGCCGGCTGCCCGCCCCAGCCTCGACTTTTGATGGATCTCATCTCCGAAATGAATGGCGAAAAATTTCCAAAGGTGGCACCTGTGGTTTGCGCTGAATGCGGTCGGAAGGTGACCAGGAATAATTCAAATTCTCTGCAGTCGTTTTCTGCAAGCGACGACAGCAATATCTGTTTCGTTTCCAATGGCATGATCTGCCTGGGATTTCTCACCCGCGGCGGTTGCGGCGGCGTCTGTACTAAAAACGGTTTGTCCTGTTGGGGATGCAGAGGTCCATCTGACATGGTTTTTAAAAAATTATATGATGGATCATCTTATGGTGAAGTGGTCATCGACTCATTGACCAAGAGATGCAATCTGGAGCGTAAGGATGTCCGTAAGATTGCAAAAAAACTGCAGCAACAGGAATACGGCTTATTCAGCCTCAGACAGGATATGGTCTCCAATGAAATTAATAAAATGAGGGTCAGGTGAGCAGGGAAATAGTTCTTCAAAAAGCAACGCGGATTGAAGGGAATGCTGACATCCATATTGAGGTGGAAGATGGCGAGCTTAAGGCGGCGCGTTTCATGGTCCAGGATTTCAGAGCATTTGAAAAAATCATGATTGGCAAACGTATCGAGCTGGCGCCGCATATCATTTCCAGAATCTGCGGATTATGCAGTACAGCGCATCAGGTTGCTGGTTTCAGGGCGGTTGAAAATGCCCTGGGCCTCGAGGTGGAACCCTCGGTTGACATGCTTCGGCAGGTTGCCCTTCTGGGAGAGAGAATCAGCAGCCACGCCTTGAGTTATTTTTTTCTGACTTATCCCGATCTGATTGGTTCATCAAAGGGGCTTTTTGATCTGAAAAAGATGTATCCTAAAGTTGCCGAGGATGCATTTTTCCTGAGAAAAGCAGGGAACCGCATCATCGAAATCGTCGGCAAACGCGCTGTGCATCCCGTGTCCATGGCCGTCGGCCGGTTTAATATTCTGCCCACTGAAGAGGAACTGAATGAAATTAAACGGATTGCGGCCGAGATTAAAGCAACCACCTACCACCTGATTTCCACTCTTGATAAAGATCATTACGGGCATAACAGCATTCCTTATCCTGCCGGGCAACGGGTTAATTTCCTTACATATGATGGACGTCCAGGCCGGGAAAAATTCAGGGTTTTTGACGACCAGGGCAAGGTTTGTCAGGAATTTTCCGGCGATTCCCTTGAAGACCATATCTCCGAGCTTCGGGTTGATTGGTCATTTGCAAAATTCCCCTATCTCACCCATATGGGATTTCCTGGGGGAATTCTTCTTGTCGGACCGTTGTCACGAGTCTATCAGGATAATGGCGTACTTCAGGACGAAGACCTCAAAGACCTTGGAATCACCAAACACCTCAAGCAGAATGTGACAACATATTTGGACAGCTTTGATACTGCCCGCCTGCTTGAGATATTTCTTTCAGCAAAACAGATCCTTGCGCTACTCAAGAAAATAAAATTGCAGGACCTTGCCACACCGGAGATTGATTTTGATGTGAGCGGCCGTGGCATCGGAATTGTTGAAGCGCCACGTGGAGTGCTGGTTCATAGTTATCTGGTGAATAGGGGAAAGATCGAGCGGTTACGACTTCTGGTTGCAACGCAATTTAATAATGCCTATATCAATATGGTTTTAAGGGATCTGGCGCAAGGTCATATCTCTGGAAATAGTATTTCACCGCAGGGGGAAAAGCAGATTGGCAGATGTATCCGGATGTTTGACCCGTGTCTAACCTGTGCAACTCATTGATATTCAGTTCAGCGGTATTTGCATGATATGGTTCTGGAGGGGGGGATTTTTTATCCCTTTTGGGGGAACTATATTGCCTCACTAACCGGACAAGAAGAGGTTAACGTCATTAAATAAGCATTTCCCGGTTAACAGTTTTGAATAATGATTACGGGGTGATGATGTCAAGATTGAATGCGGCTGAAAAAAGTTGCCTGGTGTAGGGATGTTGCGGGTTGCGGAATATTTCAGCTGCCTGACCGGATTCAACGATTCTGCCGTTTTGCATCACAGCGATATCATCGGCCATGGCACGGATTACCCGAAGATCATGGGAAATGAACAGATAGGTCATGCCGTATTTTTTCTGGAAATCCCGCAGAAGATCGATGATCTGGGCTTGAATGGTCATGTCCAGGGCGCTGGTTGGTTCGTCCAGGATGAGAAACTTCGGTTTAAGGATCATCGCCCGGGCAATGGCGATGCGCTGCCGCTGCCCGCCGGAAAATTCGTGGGGATACCGCTGGGCCATATCCTGTTCCAGGCCGACTTCGGTAAGCGCCGCCTCAACGGATTTGCGTCTTTGTTCTTTTGATAATTCCGGCTTATGGACCTGGAGGCCTTCGGCGATTATCTGTTCCACGGTGAGCCGTGGCGAAAGGGAGGCAAAGGGGTCCTGAAACACCACCTGGAATTCTTTTCGTAAAGGCCGCATTTGTCTGTTGGTCAGGGAAAGAAGGTTCTCATCGTTGTAAAGGATTTCACCGTTGCAGCCGGTGAGCCGTAGAATGCACATCCCCAGGGTGCTCTTGCCGGAACCGGATTCGCCGACGATGCCGTAAGTAGTGCCCTGGCGGATGGTGATGCTTACCTGGTCAACGGCCCGGATTTCACCCACCTGGCGTTTGAAAAAACCGGCTTTCAGGGAAAAGGAGCATTGCAGGTTGTTGATCGTCAGGATCGGTGCTGATGCCGGTTTAGGGGCTGGTTCTCCGGATGGCACACTGTTAAGAAGATGAATGGTATAGGGGGCTTTGGGCGATGAAAAAATATCTTTGGTCATGCCGTGTTCAACGATTTTTCCCTGATGCATGATGTAGAGGCGCCGGGCGAATTTTTTCACCATATTCAAATCATGGGTGATCAGCAGCACTGCCATGTTCATTTCCTGCTGGATGTCACGGATCAGCGCAAGGATCTGGGCCTGAATAGTTACATCCAATGCAGTGGTGGGTTCGTCGGCAATGAGCAGAACCGGATGGCAGGCCAGGGCAATGGCGATCATCACCCGCTGTCGCTGGCCGCCTGATAACTGGTGCGGGTAATTATTGATACGGTCTTCCGGATTTGAAATTCCTGTTGTTTTAAGAAGTTCAATGGCGCGTGATCGGGCTGTATCTTTATCAAGCCCCTGATGAAGCATCAGCGGTTCAATGAGCTGGTTGCCGATGGAATAGACCGGATTGAGCGAGGTCATGGGTTCCTGGAAAATCATGGCGATTCTGTTGCCGCGGATTTTCCGTAACTGCGCTTCCGGGAGTTTGAGCATATCCTTGGTTTCAAAGATGATCTCGCCGCTGGACTGCACGGTCTGGCGCTCCAATAATTGCAGGATAGACAGGGCGGTGACCGATTTACCGGAACCGGATTCTCCAACAAGGGCCACGGTTTCGCCCCTGGCGATTTCAAGGCAGACCTCATCGAGCACCGGCGAGAAGCCGGATTCCGTATGGAATCCCATGGAGAGATTCTTAATCTGCAAAAGGTTGTTTTCTGTCATTGTCATGTCTTTCTTGGATCAAATGCCTCGCGCAGCGCTTCGCCGACAAAGATGAGCAGAATCAGCATACCTACTAAAACGACAAAGGTGCTGATCGACAGCCACCATGCATCAATATTGCCTTTTCCCTGGGCGAGCAGTTCGCCGAGACTCGGGGCGGGAGGTGGAAGTCCCAGGCCGAGGAAATCAAGACTGGTAAGGGCAAGGATAGCACCTGACAACCGGAACGGCAGAAAGGTGATCACCGGCGTCATGCTGTTGGGCATCAGATGTCTGTACATTATGGTTGCGTTATTCACGCCAAGGGCTTTGGCGGCCTTGACGTATTCCATGTTTCTGCCTTTGAGAAATTCCGCCCTGACATAGTCCGACAGGCCCATCCAGCCGAAAAGCGACAGCAGGATCAGGAGCAGGAGAAAGCTCGGTTTGAAGATCGATGCAAAAATGATCAGCAGATACAGCTCGGGCATGGAACTCCAGATCTCGATAAACCGCTGAAATATAAGATCGGTTTTGCCGCCGAAATATCCCTGAACCGCGCCGAAAAACATGCCGAGCAGGGTGCCGACAAAGGTTAATGAAAACCCGAAAATAACAGAAAGTCTGAATCCGTAGATCAAGCGCGCCAGGACGTCTCTTCCCCGGTCATCGGTGCCCAGATAATTAACCTTGGTGGGAGGGGATGGTACTGGTTGGTCGATATGGAGGTTGATTGAATTATAGCTGTGTGGATTTGGCGGAAACAGCGTCCAGTTGTTGCCTTTTGTGATTTTTTCCAGGATATAGGGATCTTTGTAATCGGCTTCCGTCTCAAAATCACCGCCATAGGCAGTTTCCGGATATTGTTTGAACACCGGAAACGAGTAGCCGTCGTTATAATGAATGATCAGTGGTTTATCATTGCTGATCATCTCGGCAAAAAGACAGATCACAAAGAGAATAGAAAATATTACCAGGCTGTAATATCCTCTTCTGTTCTTTTTGAATCTGTCCCATCGGCGCCTGAGCAGGCTGTTTTTTCGAGTCATAAAGGTTAAGAACTTTCCGAGCTTTCAAAGGTGATTCTCGGGTCAACCATGACATAGCTGATATCGGTGAGCAGCCGGGAAACCAGACCGATTATCGTGAAGAAATAGAGCAGTCCCAGCACAACCGGATAATCGCGGTTCATCACCGAGTTGTAGCCGAGCAGCCCCATGCCATCCAGCGAGAAAACGGTTTCGATGAGTAAGCTGCCGGTAAAAAAAGCGGTGATAAATGATCCTGGAAAACCAGTGATAATCGGGATAATGGCGTTTCTGAACACATGTTTATACAGAACCCGTTTTTCGCTCAAGCCTTTGGCCCTGGCGGTAAGTACATACTGTTTTCTGATTTCCTCTAAAAAACTGTTTTTGGTGAGCAGGGTCATTACTGCAAGACTGCCGATGGCGCTTGAGATGATGGGCAGGACCATGTGCCAGAGATAATCAAGGATTTTGCCGATCAGGCTCAGTTCGGAAAAATTATCTGAGGTCAGGTTCCGTAACGGGAAAATGTCCCAGAATGATCCGCCGCCGAAAAGCACGATAAGAAAAACTGCAAGAACAAAGCCGGGTATTGCATAGCCCACAAGGATTACGGAGCTGGTGATGACATCGAATTTCGAGCCGTCGCGCATGGCCTTGGAAATGCCCAGAGGAATGCAGACGGAATAAACGATGAAAAATGACCATAAGCCAAGGGACATTGACACCGGCAATTTTGAGATGACCAGCTCGGTTACTTTCCGGTGATGGTAATAACTTTCACCGAAATCAAATAACAGGTAATTCTTGATCATCGAAAAAAAACGGCTCACCGGAGGTTTGTCAAAGCCGTACATTTTTCGGAGTTGTTCAATTTTTTCCTGATCAAGCCCTTTGCTGCCGTGATAGAGATCGCCTTTGCCGGCGATCCTGATTTCGCTTGGCCCGCCTCCCTGACCCTGAAGTTCGGCGATTTTTCGTTCAACCGGGCCGCCGGGAACGAATTGCGTCACCGTGAACGTAATCAGCATGATCCCGAAAAGGGTGGGAATCATCAGCAGGGTTCGCTTGAGAAGATAGGTGAGCATCGGCTACTTCATCCACCAGGTCATAAGCGCTTGAAACGGGCTGTAATAAAGCGGCAATTGCTCGGGGCGGTTAAAGATATTTCTGTAGGTGATCCGGTGGTTGGCGATATACCAGTTCGGCACCAGGTAATATCCGTACCAGAGCAGACGGTCGAGTCCTTTGCAGGCGGTTTCCAGCTCTTCCCTGGTTTCGGCATAGATTAATTTATCAACCAGATAGTCGATAGCCGGATCATTAATCCCGGCCAGGTTAAGGGATCCCTCCATATCAAGGGAAACCGAATGCCAGAAATTGCGTTGTTCGTTTCCAGGAGATTGGGATTGCCCATAGGTGTAAACCATCATGTCGAAATCATGTTTCTGCATTCTTTGAATATAGAGGGCGATGTCGATCTGGCGATAATTCGCATCAATGCCGAGTTTTTTCAAATTATTGGTGAAGGGTTCCATGACCCGGGCAAAAGAAGGTGAATAGAGCAGTATCTCAAATTGAAACGGTTCACCTGATTGATTCTTCAATTGGCCGTCCTGAATGGTCCATCCGGCAAGAGCGAGGAGATTTTTTGCTTCCCGGAGGTTTGCGCGCAGGCTTTGGGGTGGGGCGGTGGAAACCGGGGTGAGGGGTGTGGTGAAGACTTCCGGAGGGAGTTTGTCCTTAAAGGGTTTGAGGAGTTCAAGTTCTTTTTTACCCGGCAGTCCGCTTGCTGCAAGTTCTGAGTTGCTGAAATAACTGTTGCTTGCCGTGTACTGGTCAAAAAAGAGGGATGTATTTGTCCATTCAAAATCAAAGGCCAGGCCGATGGCATTACGGACCTTGCGGTCGGTAAAAATTGTTTTTCGGGTGTTAAAGACAAACCCCTGCATGCCCTGGTTGTTTTTATGCTGCAGCAATTCTTTAACAAGTATTTTTTTGTCGTATTTTTCGCCGTCGAGATCGCGAGCCCATTGTTTGGCGATATTGATGTACATGAAGTCGAATTCGTGGGCTTTGAACGCTTCAAGGGAAACCAGTTGATCTTTGAAATATTTATAGGTGATTTTGTCAAAATTAAATATTCCCTTGCGGACGGGATGGTCTTTTGCCCAATAATTTTCATTCCGCGTGTAGGTGATGTGCTTGTCCGGCTTGAAATCTGAGACGATATACGGACCGGATGCAAGGGGAGGAATGAGCGATGGGGCCCCGAAAGGATGCGCGGTGTAGAATTTTTTTGACAGAACCGGCAGCTGCGCGGCAATCATGTGCAGCTCTCTGTTCTTCTGTGAAAAATAGAAGGTTATCTTGTCGGGTTTGATAATTTCAGCCCGGGTAATGTCTTGAAAATAAAGCTGATAGTTGGGAAGCGCTTTATCGCTTTTGAGGGTTTCCAGGGAAAACTTGATATCTTCAGGGGTGATGGGAGTACCGTCGGAAAACCTGGCGCGTTCATCAATGGTAAAAGTGACAGAGCGTTTGTCTTCAGCAACTGCAATATCTTTTGCAACCAGACCGTATTCGGCAAAAGGTTCGTCAAGGCTTGGAATTGCCAGTGTTTCAAAAACAAGCTCGTTAATCCCGTCCGGTTCGGTTCCTTTGACGGTAAAAGGGTTCATCTTGTCGAAACTGCCAAGGCCGTGCAATACTAGATGACCGCCTTTTTTAGCCGATTCTGACGCATAGTCGAATTTTTTAAAATCCGCAGGATATTTCAGGTTGCCGTCAATACTGATTCCATGCGCCGCAATTGCCGGATTTGAAAAGAAAAATACAGAGAGAAGGGCCAGCGTTGTGCTGAATAGTCCACAGGATAATCGCATTGATAACTCCGTAATGATAAGCAAGAAATCGTGAAAGTCTGCTATCTGTAAGAGGAAATTCTCGAGAAAAGTCAGGATATATCTTCGTGCATTTTGACAAGCCCGCCAAGGGATATGGCAATAACATTGGCAAGCATGGTCAGGATGTCCATGTCGTGCACATTAAAATTGGCATTTCTTTTATTGACCACTTCCATGACACCGATCATCTCACCGTTGGTGTGGAGGGGCACCGCAAGAACGGAGCGGGTGATGAAGCCGATATGTCTGTCCACTTCATCATCGAAACGTTTGTCGATTTCAACATTTGTAACTACTGCCGGTTGACCATGCCGGAACACCCAGCCGGCAAGGCCCTTGTCCGTTGGGATTTTCTTTTTCAGCAGATAGTCTCTTTTGGGACCGGTGGGGATCAGGACGGTCATTTCCGACGCATCATCGTTTGCCAGAAGAATTGAACTTGCCTCGCAATCAAGAAGAATATTGGTCATTTCCAGGATCTGATCAAAGACCCAGGGGCCTTTGCTGATATTCTGGAGGAGTATTGATATCCTGAGTATAAAAATCAATTCCTTGCAGGAGAGATTATTTATCAATGCAGGGGGCATGATCTGGTCGAGTATGCCTTTGCGGAGAATGGTCGGATCGATGACACCCATCTCCATCAGAATATCACCAAGGCATTTACCGGAATGTGAAGCGCTGTCCATCCAGTCATGAAGCTTGCCCTGTAAGGAAAAGGCGGAGGTTTTTCTTTGCGCTTCTTTGTCCTTAATGCGCTTTTGTTTTTCCAGTGCTTTTTTTATTTGCCTGGAATTAACCACCCCGAGTTCTTCAAGTATTTCTCCCAGGCGCCGCCATTGGATGCGTTTATCCATCAGATGACCGGAGAGATTTGCCGCAATGCTTTCAAGGTAGGGGTTCCGGCCGCCGCCGAAAAAACCGACAAGGTACTGGTCCATCCGGCCAAACTGTTGCAGGCGCGGCAACACGAAAGTGTCATAAAAACCAATGGTTTCGTCAATCATTTCCTGGGCGGAACTAAAGATATGAATGCCTCGTTTCGCCAGGATCTCGGTGGAATCAAACTCATAGGCTTCATTGATTTCAGCATACAGGTCATTGATCCGTTGAATATAATTAATATCTGCCATCTGGGCGACCAGATCGGAAGTGGCAACAATTTTAGCCATATTTTCTTCCGGATCTGTTTCGAAAATGGCTTTCGGATCAGGTTCATTATGGTATTCAGTAATGCTGATGATGCGGGGCACGGTATCAACCGCATAGGCAGACCATTTGTGTTTTGCCAGGTATTTTGCGGCAAGCTTCATGCTCCGCTGTTCGTGAGTAAAGGTATATTTTCCACCGGTTCCTTTTTTGTCGCCTTTGTCCTTGATATAGCCGGTGTCGTGAAACATCGCGGCGGCAAGTCCACAGAGAAAGGTTTCTTCGGAAAAGGTCGGCAGGTCTTTCTGCCTGTTCCAGCCGGAAGCCATCCTCGCCGTGAGCAAAGCGACATCAACGGCATGGTCAAGGGTATGGTACCTGACCATGCAGGCTTCATGAGTCGGCCAGCGACCTTCGTAAAGATCAATTACATCGCTAATCAGGGTGGATATGAGTTTGGGGATTGATCCGTATTCATGTTTGATTATTTCATAAATAAGATCAATTTTGTTTTCGTTGCTTTCTTGAAAGTTCCCTCCAGGCGACCCTATTGGGATCATTGTGCATCCTCCGGAAAAATATTCTTTGTAAAAGTTAGGATTTATAAAAATTTAAAACATTATAGTGCATTGTTTAATTTGATACAATCTTAAAGAATAATCAATCAATATCAAAACTTACTGACCCCGAGATATGTCAGATGCTGAATTATCGCCCCCGGTAATTACATTAATTTATAAGCGGGATAGACGTCGGGATCGTGCTTATTACGATGCCGACAGACTTGGCGAGTAATAAATCCGAGAAATCAGTATAATTCCGAGTGAAAAAAACATCATGCGGAATCTGTTTTTTGTGTTTTTATTGCTAACTATTGACGGAAAATTTATGCACGAGTATTCTTTCCTGATTTGTGGCAATACTTACATATATTTTATAAAATCGTTAACCCGCTATAAATACAGTTTAAAAATATAATTATAGTGAGTTATGGCTTATAGGCTTGAGTTATTAAATCAAAAGTAAGTTTAGTAATATGGAGGTTTCAGTTAAATGGGTAAAACCATCACACAGAAAATATTTGATGCGCACTTAAGGGATAATCCTTCTCCGGAAAATGTCGTGCTGGACCTCGATGTGGTTATGTGTCATGAAATCACCACGCCCATCGCAATTAACGATCTTGTGGCGCGCGGTATGGACAGGGTATTCGATTCTTCAAAAATCAAGGCGGTTGTCGACCATGTCACTCCTTCCAAGGATACCAAGACTGCAACCCAGGCGAAAATTCTCAGAGACTGGGCCCGCCGGCATCAAATCAGGGATTTTTTTGATATCGGCAGCAACGGAGTCTGTCATGCTCTGTTTCCGGAAAAAGGTTTCATCCGCCCCGGCTATACAATAATTATGGGTGACTCGCATACCTGTACGCATGGTGCCTTTGGCGCTTTTGCCGCCGGCATCGGCACAACCGACCTTGAAGTGGGCATTCTGAAGGGTGTTTGTTCGTTCAGGACGCCGCAGACCATGCGGGTAAATATTCAGGGGACATTACAGGACGGTGTTTACGCCAAGGATGTCATCCTGAATATTATCAAGCAACTGACCGTAAACGGTGCCACTGACATGGTTATGGAATTCGTTGGTCCGGTTGTTGACCGCATGTCCATGGAATCAAGGATGACATTGTGCAATATGGCGATTGAAGCCGGTGGCACCTGCGGAATCTGTTATCCTGATAGGGTTACCGCTGAATACCTCTGGCCTTTCATTGAAAAAGACTATGATTCCATTGAGCAGGCGGTTACTGATTTTGCAAAATGGCACTCCGATGCCGATGCTGAATATGCCAAGGAAACAATTGTTGATGTTTCCTCTTTGCCGCCCCAGGTTACTTATGGATTTAAACCTGATGAGGTCAGGGATGTTTCGGATATGGAAGGAACGGTAATTGATCAGGTCTATGTGGGGTCGTGTACTAACGGCAGAATTGAGGATTTGCGTCAGGCGGCCCGAATTCTCAAAGGAAAGAAGATCGCGGCACATGTTCGCGGTATTCTGGCGCCGGCAACTCCTGCAGTTTATTCAAAAGCCATGGATGAGGGAATTATTAAAATATTCATGGATGCTGGTTTCTGTGTCACCAATCCCACCTGTGGGGCTTGTCTCGGCATGAGCAACGGCGTGCTGGCCGCAGGCGAGGTCTGCGCATCGACTACCAACAGAAATTTTAACGGCAGAATGGGCAAGGGCGGCATGGTACATCTGATGAGTCCGTTGACTGCTGCTGCTGCCGCTGTTGCCGGGCACATAACAGATCCTCGGATATTACTGTAAGAATTCAAGCTTGTAACCTGCTTGAGATAAGGAGATAAAGATGAAGCAGTTTGGTGGTTCTGCAGTTTTTCTGGACAGGAGTGATATCAATACCGATGAGATAATCCCGGCCAAATATCTGACGGAAAATTCAAAAATGGCCTTGAAACCCTATATTTTAGAAGATTTGAAGCTGACTGGATTTGAGCCGAGTTCCTCGGAACTTAAAAACGCCGGGGCCCTTGTTACAAGAGCGAATTTCGGTTGCGGATCGTCCCGTGAACATGCGGTCTGGGTTTTTGAAGTAAATGACATAAATGTTGTAATCGGTGAGAGTTTTGCCAGGATATTCCGACAGAATATGTTCAATTGCGGCATGTTGGCAATTGCGCTTGGTAAAGAAGATATTGATCGGTTATTTCAATTAGGCAGTGGTACGGAAATTGCCGTGGACATGGAAAAATCCATTGTAATTGCAAAGGGCGGTGGCAAAGAAGAGCAAATACCCTTTGTACTGAATTCGTTTGATCGTGAATTGGTCCGTGCCGGCGGCTGGTTGCAATACGCCGATAAAAACTACTGATTTTTCATTTGTTATGCATATTTCAAGAAAGTTCCTTGGTTTTTTTTCGCAAGGGACTTTTTTGTTTTAAGATCTTGTAGTTGTGATATTGGAGTTTCCTGTCAAACAGGTTAAACTTTCTTGAATAAATTTGAGATATTTGGTAAAATTTTTAAATATTTGAAATATGTTTAATTTCTGAAATCTCCTGGGAAAAATGGTGCCTTCACTTAATCAGGAAGTTGAGTGTGGGCTTTAAAAATGGAATATAGAAAAAAAATATCACTGACAATTCCTGGAATCCTGTGGAACGGGTTATTCAGGCGATGTCTTTTTTTGTGCCTGATTTTTTTGGCAGGGACCGTGTCAACCGTTTATGCAAAAGTAACCGGCCAATGCTCCAATTGCCATAGCATGCACAACAGCCAGAACGCCAGCACCATGGTTGCCATCGGCACATTCGGAACGTATGCCCGGTGGGATGGTGGACGAATTCAAGGCGGCGTTACTCACACGCCGCAGTCGACGCTTCTTATCAGTGACTGTGTCGGATGTCACAGCAGCTCAGGCAATCAAACCATAATCTCACTTGGCGGCACAAACGTCCCCATCGTTTTTAATCAGCAGGAACCAAGTAAAACGCCCCTCCCTGGAGGGACTAATCAGCTTGCCGGGGGCAATTTCTATTGGATGGTTTACGGCTCCGGTTCTCAGGCTGATAAGGATGGCAGGGGCCATAATGTTTACGGCATTTCCGGTATTGATTCGGTACTTACTGCAAATCCAGGTAATCCCATTGGTTGTGGAAATGCCAATGACTGCCATGAAAGTCTGGCCCATAAAAAGGAGATTGGTGGACCCGAGAGGGAAAACGGCTGCAGGGCCTGCCACACCCCCGATCACCACGGCGCTGATCCCTCTCCGGGGCCACAGGAAGATGCCGGCAGCGGTTGGTATAGATTTTTGAAACCGCAGACGCATACTTCGGTGTCACCGGGAGATGTTGAGCCGGTAACCGGAGTTGAGGATTCGCTCTGGGAACGGGATGCCATTGTTGGCGGCAGCAATCATAATATCTATTATGCCGGGGATTTTGAAGACCCCTATATCATCCCTTCTACATTGGGCCGTTTTTGCGCTGGTTGCCATCAGGATTTTCATGCTCCTGGAGATTACTGGGGGGACTGGGAACCTTACAGCGGTTCAGGTGAGAATGATAGCCCCTGGATACGTCATCCTGCTGATGCTAGAATCCGGAATATCGCTGGGAGTGAATATGGCGGAGCAAACGGAGTTATTGGTAAAAGTTATGATCCACTGGTGCCGGTGGGAAAAATTCTTGTGGGGGGCAGCCCGGGAACAGTTCTTGAAAATGATACGGTCATGTGTGTTTCCTGTCACAGGTCGCATGGCAGTCCCTATGCCGACATGCTCCGCTGGGATTATTCAGGCATGATGTCACACACAACCGGTCCTAGTGATACTAACGGTTGTTTCTTCTGCCACCGGGAAAAGGACGATTCGTAGATCTGCAAAGTAGATTGCATAAAAAAAGCCTGCACAAATTTTGTGCGGGCTTTTTTTATGCCTTTTGAAACGCGGCAGGCTGGATTGTTTCTATTATTCTTTGAGATTGTCCACCATCTCACGGATGGATTGTCCTCCCGGTCCGCTTGCAAAAGGATTGACTGCGAGGAGACCCTCCCATGCAGAAATGGCCCCCTGTTTGTCATTCATGTCATACATCAGGACAATGCCTTTATTGAAACGTGATTGCTCATGTTTCGGGTCGATTTTCATGGCCTTGTCAAACAGCTCAATGGCTTTTGCAGGATTTTTCGAGCGTCGGTACATTACCGCAAGATCAGTAATAACATCAGGCCGGTCCGGGTGAAGTTCAAGGGATTTTTCATAAGCGCGAATGGCTTTGGCGTATTTATGGGTGTCAAAATAAATATGCCCGAGGTTGGTCCATGCTTCGACATTATCCGGGTTTTTAGCGACCTCGGATTCAAGGCTCAGGATTGTATTCGCCTGCTCCGGCGTCAAACCCTGAGGTTGACCCGGGGAGGATGACGCTTGTTGATTCGGTTGTGAAAAGGTGACGGGGGAGGAAGTCGCGCCTCCTTTAAAAGAACTGAATACGACTCCACCCAGGAAGCCCACAACCAGTGTAATAAAAGCGACAGCATACATTAATTCTTTTTTTACATAATCCTTGCTGTCATTCTGTTCTGCCATTTTACTCTTCCTCAAGATATTGGATTTTTTGAAGTATGTGGATGAATGATGAATTTCCGTAAGTCATTATTTGTGGCAGGCGTTGCAGTCCTTGCCGATTGCAACTTTCATTGTTTTATGACATTGCCAGCAGACCGCCCGGTGAAAATCATTTGAAATGGTATCGATTTTGTTGATTTCAAAAAGAAGTTTGCTGCCCTTTTCATCAGTATGGCATTTTATGCATTCAAGCTTTTGTTGATGGGCTTTATGGTCAAAAATAACAGGTTTCTTTTTTCCCTGGATACTATATTTTTCTTTCAAATTAATGGTTTCGGGGCCGGGATTGATTTCCGCCTGAACCATGGGGACAGCAAAAACTAACAAAAGAATCAAGAGTATCTGATACACACGCATAACAAGCCTCTTTTTGATGTTGCCCTGTGGGCAGTTGAATCGTGATTCGTTCATACTCTATAAAAAAATTAAAACATGATTTTCATTACTACTGAACGAAAATCATGTTTTAATGACAGAGTCTGATTCAAAAAAATACAACCACCTTAAACTGAGTTACGATTTCTTCTCATCAAATAACCGTTCGATCTTGGCATTGCTTTTCAGTTCTTCAACATGTCGCATTACTTGTTTCTGGACTTTTTCTTGCACCAGGAACTGTTTGATCTGGCCTTGAATGTCGTCGTAGGTAATGGTTTGACCGGCTTTTATGTCGGTCACTTTTATGAGATGGTACCCAAATCTGGTCTCAACGATATCGCTTACTTCGTCTATTTTTAATGCAAACGCAGTTTGATCAAATGCTGGAACCATCCGCCCTTTTTCAAAGTAATTCAGGTCACCACCTTCAGCACTGCTGGGGCATTGTGAATACTCTTTTGCAAGGGCGGCAAAATCCTGGCCTTCCTTTAATTTCTTTTGGGCCTCAATCAATTTGTTCTTGGCTTTTTCCTTGTCTTCAGCAGAGGCGTTCTGGTCGACTTTGATGAGTATATGGCTGGCCCGGATTGTGTCGGGTTTTTGGAAAAACTGCGGATTATTGTCAAAATAAGCCTTAATCTCCTGGTCAGGGACCTCGATTTTAGAAACAAAACTATTTTTGATTAATTGATCGACAGCAAGACCCTTTCGAATATCTTTTTTAATCTCATCTTCGGTAAAATTCATTTGTGCGAGCCAGCCTTTGAAACCGTCTTCATCGGGAAATCTGCTTTTAAGATTGGCAAGTTGTTCATTGATCATGGTTTCTTCAACTTTGACATCAGCCTTGGTGCTTTCCTGAAAAAGCAGTTCGCCGCCAATGAGATTTTCTAGGATTTCTTCTTTTGCTTTTGTCAGCGCCTCTCCTTCCAGTTCTGCGCCGGTCCGGGCCAGGTGTTGCGATTGAGCCGCAGAGACCACCCTTTGGAAATATTGTTTTGAAATAACCGCACCATTAACTACAGCGACGTTATCCTCTGCGGCTTTTTTTTCTTCGGCGCGCACTGAGTTTGTCAGGGTGAAGGCGAATAGAAAGATATAAAGAGCAGCCAGAGTTTTTGACAGTGGTTTAAACATTGAAAGTATCTCCTTGAATATTATTGTTTAGAATTATTGTTGATGTGGGAAAAAGGGATTGGTTTTGTTCCTCATTATGAAGTTTATGCTCAGAAAAATTAACACAACTGCAAGTTATAGACAAGGAAATGAGAAGTTTGTTCTTATATTTTTGAGATGATGCGTTTATGGGTAATTTTAAAACCACAAAGATTTTATGATTTTATTGATAATAATGAAGAAAAAAAAGCGTTACGGCTTCAATGTTTTGACATGAATTGTAACCCTGAGTAATATGGATATAAATTAGCTGACCGCAAGGGGTATTTGAAGGTTTGGTTTTTACCTTCCTGACGGAGATTTTCTTCCGCAGACTGTTCCAGAATTTTTATACTTTATTTCAAGCAGGGTTTAATGGAAGAAGATAAACGACGAATATCAAGAATTCCCGGGGCTCTCACCGTATCATTGACCATATGTGACGCTGTGACCAACGAAAAAGTTGCAGGGCCTTTGAATGCCGATTTAAAAGATGTAACCCCTTTGGGGGTCGGTGTCTGTCTTGACCAGGTTCTCTTTGAGAATAATCATTTTTTTTATGCGGTATTTGACAGTGATCTGTTGAGTCTGTTTCTTGAATTTTCGCTTCCGGACGAATCGGTGGAAAAGCAGATAATTCATGTTAAACCGATCTGGTTCAATCGAAATGATGACCGGAATGCTCATCTGTTCCAGATGGGTCTGGAGTTCGTTCATGGTACCGATAGCAAACTCATAGAGACGTTGATGGGAGTTTTTTTCGGAGAAACCGGGACAAGGAGAGGTGGATTTCAGAATTTGATGGACAAGGTGAAAAACGTATTCAATAAATAACATCACTGTATTTTTAGTTTTTCATTAACAATCAGAGATAGAAACTGGTTGTATTTTCATAAGGCGGCCAAGCCTTGCCGAGCTCAACCGGAAAGGGCCCGCGGTCAACAATAACCCCGGTTTCTATTTTTTTATATGAGGTAAGAGATGGATCGATTCAAAAAACGAATCCTCAAGGAGTTTGAGGATATGGAACGGCACATGGGCCGAATGATGCGAAACGTTTCTCTGCCGAGAATGACCCCTTTACAGTCAGGCTCCTGGCTTCTGGCAACAGATGTCTATGAAACGGAAAAGGAATTGATTCTGTGCATGGATGTCATGGGAATGGAACCGGGTGATCTTTCAGTAGTTGTTGAAGAGGAGGGTGTAACGGTTTCCGGAGAGCGGGTATTTCCGGTAAACGACAGTATCGGTTGCATCCACCAACTTGAAATTGAGCGCGGACATTTTGAGCGAACTATTCCACTTCCTCAACTTATCGATCCTGCAGGATCAACTTCAATCTGTAAGAACGGCTATCTGTTAATACGGCTCCCGAAACAGAAGAAAGAGTCATGCGCAATCAAGATTAAGGTGAAATGATTTCTCCCAACACACTCAAAGAGACGGTTCGATGACTGATAAACCTGATAAAATGAAAAAAACTCCGGATTTCGTAAAAAAGTCCTCCAGCGGGGTGAATCCTGTTCAACTGCCGGTTCCCGAAGTGTTGTCGGTATTACCCATCTATGGATTTGTTTTTTTTCCGGGTATGGGATTTCCCCTGCAGGTGACGAATCCACAATCCAAGCAGATGATCGATCAAGCGCTTCTGGGGGATAAGCTTGTAGCAATTGTTTCACAGCAACAGACTGAAAACGCCGATAAAAAAACTATTCCAGGCGAGCTTCATTCAGTGGGGATAATGGGCTATATTCATAAAATGGTCAAGGCCCAGGAAGGGTTTTATCAAGTGCTTGTCAGTGCTGTAAAAAGGATCCGGGTGACTGATTTCATTCAAAAAAAACCATTTTATAAGGCAAAAGTAACAGAATACCCCATGCAGGGAGATATTGATCAGGAAGTTGACGCCTTTGTCCTTAATTTGCAGAACCAGTTCAGGAAATTAACTGATCTGTCTAATCTGCCCTCTGAGCTACAAATGACCATTTCTTCAATCAAGGAACCGTCTCATGTTGCCTATTTTATAATTTCTCAATTGAATCTGCCCATTGATGAAGAACAGCGATTGCTTGAGTTCGTTAACCTCAAGGAACTCCTTCAAGCAACATCACGCGAGCTTTCCAGACGACTGGAAACCGTTGAAATGAGCAATGCGATTCAGAAAAACGTGAAGGACGACATGGACGGGAAGCAGAAGGAATTCTATCTCCGACAACAATTGAAGGCCATTCGTAAAGAACTTGGCGAGGACCAGGAAAATCCTGATCTGGCAGAACTGAAAACAAAACTGAAAGAAGCTGATCTGGATGAGGAAGCTCAAAAAACAGCGGTAAAGGAGCTTGCCCGGCTGGAAAGAATTTCTCCTTCTTCTCCTGAATATACTGTTTCAAGAACGTATCTGGACTGGCTCTTGGAGCTGCCCTGGAAAGTATCCACCAAGGATACCCTGGATATTAATAACGCGCAGAAAACCCTTGATCAGGACCATTATGGTCTTGAGGTAATCAAAAAAAGAATTATCGAATTCCTTGCCGTCCGTAAATTGAAGAATGACATGCATGGGCCGATTCTCTGTTTCAGCGGTCCGCCAGGTGTAGGGAAAACTTCCCTGGGCCAGTCCATCGCCAGGACTATGAACAGAAAGTTCGTGCGAATTTCCCTGGGTGGTGTGCGTGACGAGGCTGAGATCCGCGGCCATCGCCGGACTTATATCGGAGCATTGCCGGGACGAATCATTCAGAGTCTCAGAAAAACCGGCTCGAATAATCCTCTTTTCATGCTTGATGAAATTGACAAGCTTGGTATGGATTTTCGGGGCGATCCATCTTCGGCGCTTCTTGAGGTTCTCGATCCGGAGCAGAATTTCACCTTTGCCGACCATTACCTGGAAATCCCTTTTGATCTGTCCAAGGTCATGTTCATTACCACGGCCAATTTTATTGATAATATTCCCGGGCCGCTTCGCGACCGCATGGAAATAATCGAGCTTTCCGGCTACACCGAACATGAAAAAGTTATGATTGCCAAACGGCACCTGGTTCCCAAACAGCTTGAGGCGCATGCGCTGACCCGCGATAATCTGCGATTTACCGATAGTGCCATTCGCCACATTATCAGATACTACACCCGCGAGGCCGGAGTAAGGGGCATCGAGAGAAAGCTTGCCGGGGTGTGTCGGGGAGTGGCAAAGGATATTGTTTCCGGCAAGAAAAAACTTGTCACTATTACGCCGGAAGAAGTGGCAAATTTTCTTGGGCTGCAACAGTTTTTTCCCGAGACCAAAGCCCGGTCCTGGGGGCCGGGTCTGGCAACGGGTCTGGCCTGGACACCGGTGGGTGGCGTGCTGCTTTTTATAGAAGCTGCCAAAATGACCGGCAGAGGCGGATTGTCTCTTACCGGCAAGCTCGGTGATGTCATGAAGGAATCGGCTGCCGCGGCATTGACCTACATCCGTTCTCATACTGCGGAACTTGAAATAAACGATAAGCTCTTTGCTGAAAACGATCTGCATATTCATGTTCCCGAGGGAGCCATTCCCAAGGACGGGCCTTCGGCCGGGGTATCGATTGTTGTTGCTCTGGCATCATTGTTGACGGGGCGTCCGGTGCGGAAAAATATAGCGATGACTGGTGAGATAACCCTGCGTGGTGATGTCCTGCCGGTTGGGGGAATAAAGGAAAAAGTCCTTGCCGCAATACGTTCCGGAATCAAAGAAGTGATTCTTCCAAGCTTAAATGAAAAAGATGTAGTGGAAATGCCCGATAAAGTAAAAAAGGGCATACAATTCCATTTTGTTCATGACATACAGACTGCATTCGATCTGGCGCTGATTAAACAAAGATCAAAAAAGAAATAGCATTGCAATGCCGGGACTCAGGAGCAGAAATTCTGAAGATGGGCTCTCTGATCAGTTGTTCCGCCGATCAGCGGGCAGGTGGAACTTCAATTATTTAATCAACGGTATCGTCATCCATGCAGGTCACTGGTTTTTGGAGAGGTATAATCTCGGAACCTGAAAGGATAAGATCGAATTTTTCGACGAAATGATCGGGATAATAACTTTCTTTAGCCTGCCGTAACCCGGGTATCCCCAGATCCTGTTCACGATTTATATATTTGAATTCGCCCAGGGCGTATTGTGCAAACCATTGGTTTATGAGCTGCCAGAGGCCGTTCACACCGGGAAGCGCTTTTTCAAAATGGCACACCGCGGTTTCCGGGTTCAATCTTTCGCCAAGGGTGTATGCCTGTATCGCACCATCCACCCTGATCGCCCCTCCTGTCATCGTAAGGGTGTCGAAATGTCTGAGTGCTTCATTGATGGCAATGTATTCGGTACATAATCCCGGATTTTGGCCGCATTTTCTCGAATGGCACCACGTTTTCTGCATTTGGATGCATTCATCAAGGTTGGTGCGGGAAATGGATTCATACTCACAGTCATAATTTTGTAGACATTGCTTGATGTGGTTACGTTTTTTAGAAAATTGACGACCGGCAAGACCGGCAAGGTCTGATGTCTTGTAAACATAATCCCAGTTGTCACGGTCCTGTCGGGGTTGTAACTGGTTATTCTCATGAGAGGGAAAATGTTTTGCAGGGATTCGAATTGCCCCTTTCAACGGAAATTGTATGCATTCGATAACTTCGGTAAGGCTTGCCGGACCGATGGGAGGGCCGAGAATTATTTTTTCTTCTTTTTCATATCCGGCTGAGGAAATCAGGATAATCATTGATCCGCAAATTTCAGTAAACCAGACCGGTCTCGATTTTCGCCAGACAAAGAGATTGGTAAATGTCTGTTCTGAAATTTCCGGAGGATACTTTTCAAGATAGGATGAAAAGATCGGCAGGGTGTCCAGGGATATGGGTTTCAAAGATTTCATGGTATAAAAATGGTCGACTCACGATGGAACTCTTCATGCGTCGACCTTTCATTTTTTGGTGTATGTAATTCTACCCCAGTATGGGGTAATTATTTTTTCTGTCCGTGTCCGCGATATATTATAACCTGAACAGTTCTTAAAGCGTGCAGGGTAATGATCTAGAAACGCTAATTACCGAGTATTCAGGTCATCTCAATATTTTTTCGAAGTTGGGCGATCTGCAATCCCAGGGAAACGCATTGCTTCCCATTCATGCAGTCGTTGGCTTCATTTTCCTCCAGATAGGTCTTGAGGTTGTGTTTGTCTTTGGTAAGATCAACGACCCATGCGTTGTTTATTCCCTCAAAGTCAACTTTAACATCAATACCGCATTGGCCGATATCAGGAAATACTGTCGCAATTTTTTTGCATAACTCTTCTTTTGTAAACATGCCGCACCTCCTTATCACTGTAAATGCTGTATTTTGAGATAATTCCGGTGAATCAAGTTGATAACCGGATCCTGTTAAACATTGTTTGTTATTATAACTATATGCACTTAAAGGAAGGATTGTAAATCTTCTATTTTAAAAAACATTTTGGG
This sequence comes from Pseudomonadota bacterium, assembly GCA_018823135.1. Taxonomy (NCBI): domain Bacteria; kingdom Pseudomonadati; phylum Pseudomonadota; species Pseudomonadota bacterium. Next base: position 17,604 of record JAHJJF010000051.1, on the reverse strand, counting down.
CGGGCTGAAAAAACTTAAATCTCATCGGGTAAAGAGCGTCATATATGCCACTTGCAATAGCAAGTGTTTATGTTTAAAGTCTTCGCAAAATTGCTGGGTTCGCAAAAAGCCGGATTCTGAATTATCGCCACCTGTAATTTTAATAAGTTGCAGGAGAAATACGCGTCCGACGAGTGCTTTTTGCGAGTCCGACAAAATTGCTGGGTTCGCAAAAATCCGGATTCTGAATTATCGCCACCTGTAATTTTAATAAGTTGCAGGAGAAATACGCGTCCGACGAGTGCTTTTTGCGAGTCCGACAATTTTTAAAACTGCAAATACACATACTTTATAATCTATAAATCGTAAGCCAAAGTAATATGGAAGTTATTCTTGCAGCCCATGCCGGATTCTGCATGGGCGTTCGACGAGCAGTGGAAACCACCATTGAAATTGTCCGGAAGGAGGATGAGGGCATTGCCACGTTCGGGCCGCTCATTCATAATCCACAGGTTCTGGATCTCCTCAATGAACGAGGCGTCCGGGTTCTGGATCACGTTCCTGAAAAGGGCGAGGGAACAATTATTATCCGGGCCCATGGTATTCCGCCGGCCCTGAAACAGCAGCTGATCGCTTCCGGCGCCAGGGTCCAGGATGCCACCTGCCCGAGAGTTGTCAAGGTTCAGGTTATCATCAAGAAATATCGCAACAAGGGGTACTCAACGGTTATCATCGGTGACAGAAACCATGCCGAGGTTGAAGGACTCATGGGTTATGCAGGAGAAAATTGCCATGTAGTGAGTTCCGAACAAGACCTTGAAAAGCTGAAGGTGGCCGCCCCTTATATTATTGTCAGTCAGACCACTCAGGATGAAATATCCTTTGAGAACATCAGTCAGAAGATTCTTGAATATTTCCCCGGCGGCGAAGTGTTTAACACCATCTGCGATTCCACCCATAAACGTCAGGAAGAAGTTCGGAAATTATGTGAGAAAGTTCAGGCTATGGTTGTGGTGGGAGGCAAGGCGAGCGCTAATACCCAAAGACTCGGCAAGATTGCCCAGGGAATGGGATGCCCGGTGTTCATGATCGAAAACCAGGAAGATCTCGACATCAAAGCACTGTCTGCATTTGATTGTGTCGGGGTAACTGCCGGCGCTTCAACACCTTCCTGGATGATAAAGTGGGTAGTGCGGGCCCTGGAAGCGGTTCCCGGGAAAAGTGACGGCCTTATCCGCCCGGTAATCAATAGGTTCCTGTGGCTTCTGCTTGCAACAAATTTTTACATAAGCCTGGGTGGAGGGCTTATGGCCTATGCCTTTGGAAAGCTGTTGAGCGGCGAACAGAGCGGCGCTAATTTTTTTCTGGCATTTGGCTATCTGTTTGCCATGCATAATATTAACCGTTTTACCGACCAGCGCTCCAAGAAAATCAATGACCCCATCCGGGCGTTGTTTTATCGCCGCTACCGATGGACTTTTCTGATTGCCTCGGCAATAGCCCTTACCGGTTCGCTGACCCTGGCATTCGGTATGGGAAGTCAATCCTTCCTGCTGCTTCTGGGGATGAGCATATTGGGGGTTTTATACAGCGTCCGGTTCATTCCGAAATCCTTATCCACTGTTACACGTGTTCGAGGACTCAAGGAAATACCGGGCTCAAAGTCGATATTTGTTGCCATGGCCTGGGCTTTTGTGATTGTAGTGGTACCGGCATTTGAAAGTTCAACGGGGGTGACGCCTTATATACTGGGTGGGACAATTATTGTCTTCCTCCTTGCATACCTGCGAAGCGCGCTTTTTGATGTGTTTGATATTCTGGGTGACAGGCTGGTGGGCAAGGAGACCCTGCCGGTCTGGATCGGTGAAAAAAGAACGCTGCTTATTCTGCATGTCATCAATGCACTTCTGATAATAATTGTCTTGTCCGCACCCTTGATGGGATTGCTTCCGGTTGCGGCCTACTGGCTCGGCCCTGGAATAATCTATCAGGGGGCGCTTGTTTATTTTTACGATAAAGGCAGGTTCCGCGAAGGGTTCCGACTTGAATTTGCCGTGGAAACAACGGTTTTCATTATTGCCTTTTCAGTATGGTTCGCCGTCTGATTTGAAAGCAAGGAGAAATTAATGCTTGGTTGGTTTAAAAGAAAATTAATAACAAAACACAAGGATGCAGAATCCGAGAAAGCAGCAGTTGCGTCCCCGCAAGTTGTCACGGCAGATGAACATGCTGTGGAATCCGTGCCAGCTCAGTCTCAACCGCCGGTAGTCAAGGGAACTGAAGAATCATTCTCTAAACCTGGTCTTTTGGGGAGGCTCAAGGAGCAGCTTGCAAAAACCAGGGATTCTTTCGTCACCCGGGTTGATGAATTGTTTCTCGGCAAGAAGGTGATCGACCGGGAGCTCCTTGATGATCTGGAAGAAGTTCTTATCAGCGCTGATCTTGGTGTGGACACCGTCATGGATCTCCTTGAAGATGCACGGGAACGCTTGAGCCGGAAGGAGCTTGACAACCCCCAGACCTTGCGGCAGGCGCTTAAGGTGAAAATGCTTGAATTTTTGTCGAGCAACGATTTGTCCCGAGAGATGTCCATGCCGGAGAATGAGCCATTTGTTATAATGGTCACCGGAGTCAATGGTGTTGGTAAAACCACCAGCATCGGCAAGATCGCTCATAAATTCAAACAGGCCGGCCGCAGTGTGCTGCTGGTTGCCGGTGATACCTTCAGAGCCGCTGCGGTTGACCAGCTCAAGATATGGGGAGAAAGGGTAGGCGTCGAGGTGGTCTCTCAGAAAACCGGTTCAGATCCTTCATCCGTGGTCTACGATGCATTGGATCACGCCAAGGCAAAAAAATATGATGTGGTTCTCATCGATACAGCCGGTCGCATGCATACCAAAGTGAATCTCATGGAAGAGCTTCGGAAGATAAAAAGGGTCATTTCCAAAAAAATCCCTGGTGCGCCCCATGAAGTGATGCTGGTCATTGATGCCACCACCGGTCAGAACGGCATTTCCCAGGCGCGCCTTTTTAATGAGGTCTGTGGCCTCACCGGGCTTACCCTGACCAAGCTTGACGGCACGGCAAAGGGCGGCATCGTCGTCAATATCTGTCGTGAGTTCAACATCCCGATCCGGTTTATCGGCATTGGTGAACAGATGGATGATTTGCGGGATTTTGATGCCAGTGAGTTTGTGGATGCGCTTTTTTCGGAATAAGTCACACCAGATGTTTTTAGCTTTTGATATTTATTTCTCCAGGATGGTTTAAACCAGATGAACGGCTCAATACATTACCGCAGACATGATCAACCCGGTTGCGGCGGGTGTCTTTTGGTCATTGCCTTGATTCTTTTAATGACCGGCGGCGCTCCGGCTCTGTTTAATTTTCTCGGCATTCTGTTTTTCGGCGTAATATTTTTCATACTTATGGGGATTGCGGCCTTTGTGGGGTTTACCTATTACATCAGGAAAAAGGTCAGTACTTATGAAAAATCCCAGACCGAAACTCATAATACCTTTGTTTTTCTGCTGGTTAATATTCTCATTAAAATAGCCCAGGTCGATGACCGGGTATCCAAGGAAGAAATCAACACCATCAATGATTTTTTCCGCCACCATCTCAAGTACTCACAAAGCCAGATGTACTGGGTTCGCGATCTGATCAAAGACGCTGCTGAGTCAACTGTAACTCTTGATTCTTTGCTGGCCGATTTCAAGCAGCGTTTTGCCTACGAGCCCCGATTGATCCTGCTTGAACTCATATATCAGGTTATTTATGCTGATTTGACCCCTGACGTCCGCGAGATGGATCTGGCCCAGAAAATTGCTGACTATCTGGGGATTTCATCATACGACCACCAGTCCATACGAGCAAAATATATGAGCAGCGGTGAGAGGCGGGTGGGGGATAATGCGAGATATTATGAGATTCTCGGCTTGGAGCCGGGTGCAACCCCGGCAGAAATCAAAAAAGCCTATCGCGCGCTCAGTATGAAATATCATCCGGATAAGGTGAATCATCTCGGTGAAGAATTCAAGCAGGTTGCCGAAGAGAAGATGAAGCTTCTTAATGAGGCTTACCAGCGTCTTGCCAAGGCATGATGATAATTTGCAGTTCGCGCCTTCAAACCGACACCTTTGTCGTCGGCAGCGCTTTGCGGCTTCGCGCCGTACTGAATACTGTCTCGTCGCTGCTCGAGGGGCCTTTGCGGTCTCAACTCGAATGCTTGCTGGAATGGCGTAGAAATATGAATATGTGAGGAGTCATCCATGACAATTTCAAATAAAATGATCGGCTTTTCAAAGAAATCCTCCTGGATCCGTCTGATGTTTGAAAAAGGCGCCAAGCTCAAGGCGGAGTTTGGTGCGGAGAATATTTTTGATTTCAGCCTTGGCAATCCGGATATTCCGCCGCCGGCAGAATTGTCTGCGACTCTGTTGCGTCTTGCCGCAGAAAAAAATGCCGGGCAACACGCTTATATGCCTAATGCCGGTTATCCTAAGGTTCGCCAAAGCGTTGCTCAAAAAGTTTCAGGCGAACAGGGGGTGGAAGTTGGTTTTGAAAATATCATCATGACCTGCGGGGCTGCCGGCGGTTTGAACGTGATCATGAAATCCCTGCTGAATCCCGGCGATGAAGTGATAATTCTTGCGCCTTATTTTGTCGAGTATGTTTTCTATATTGATAACCATGGAGGGGTCCCGGTGATAGTAGCCACTGCCGAGGATTTCAGCCTGGATATATCGGCGATTTCACGAGCCCTTACTCCAAAAACCAAGGCAATTATCGTCAATAGTCCGAATAATCCTTCAGGGCAGATATATTCTGAAAAATCCCTTGCCCAACTTGCCGAAGCGCTTAAGCAGGCAGAAAAAAAATTCGGCGCGCCGGTGTATATCGTTTCAGACGAACCATACCGGAAGATCGTCTACGACGGTCTGGAAGTTCCCAGTATTTTTAACGCCTACGCCAATAGTCTGGTGGTGACCTCCTTTTCCAAGGATTTATCCATCCCCGGTGAGAGAATCGGTTTTATCGCGGTCCACCCGGAGGTTCAGGACCGTCTGCAACTCCTTGAAGTCATGATCCTGGCGAACCGCATATTGGGGTTTGTCAACGCCCCTGCCTTGATGCAAAGGGTTGTGGGTGAGATGGCGCCGGCGTCCATTGATGCCGGTGTCTATGCCGTACGCCGTCAAATGTTCTGCGATATTCTCTCACAGTGTGGCTACGAGTTCGTTGCACCCAAGGGCGCTTTTTATGTCTTCCCCAAATCTCCCCTTGAAAGTGATGTGGAATTTGTTGACATCCTTCAGCAAAACAAAATACTTGCCGTCCCCGGCACCGGTTTCGGTACTCCCGGATATTTTCGGCTTGCCTTTTGCGTTGAAAACTCGGTGATACAAAGATCTTCAGATGCTTTCCGCCGGGCTATGGATACGGCCCGAAATAAGGTTTGATGTGACTGGCGCCGTACTCTCTTCAACGCGGGAAAAAATTATCGTGCTGGAGCCATATTTCGGCGGCTCCCATAAGGCTTTTTTAAGGGGTCTTGAGAAACATCTCGACCTTGATTTTGAATTTCATACACTCCCTGCCCGCAAATGGAAATGGCGCATGCGTCTGGCGGCGCCGTATTTCGCAGACAAACTTCATAAACAGGGACATCGGGATGAACAGCCCGGGAATGCCTGCATCCTCTGCTCAACCTTTGTCGATGTGGCGGCTTTCCGCTCCCTGGCCCCGGATTGGGCCAAACCACTCCCCCTTGTCACCTATTTTCATGAGAATCAATTCGCCTATCCAGTGCAGGTTGATGATGAAAGGGACTATCATTTTGCCGTGACCAATTTTACAACCGCCTTGGCTTCCGATCTCATTGCATTTAATTCTCAACACAATCTGTCCACCTTTCTCATTGGATTAAAGGACTTCCTCAAGAAAACGCCTGATATGAAGTTCAAAGGGGTCGAACATCTGATTTGCAATAAATCCAGGGTGCTGTTTCCTGGCCAGGATTTTGAAGACATTGACCGGCAGGAAGGATTGCGCAACGGCAATGATCCGGTTATTTTATGGAATCACCGTTGGGAGCACGATAAACAGCCGGAGATATTTTTTGAAGCCCTTTATTCTCTGGATCAGAAAGGTTTTGATTTTAAGTTGATTGTCGCCGGCGAATCGTTTAAGCAATCCCCGGCGGTTTTTAAACAGGCCGAAAATCTACTCGCAAAGAGAATTCTCCATTTCGGCCATGCCCGGTCAAGAAAAGAATATGTCGAACTTCTCAGGCACTCGGATATCGTAGTTTCCACTGCCAATCATGAATTTTTTGGAATCGCGGTTATCGAAGCAGTCCGTGCCGGCTGCAGGCCGCTTTTGCCCGGGAGGCTTTCATATCCTGAGTTGTTTCCGGCTGAATTTCTTTATGACGCTGATGAAGATTTTCAGGAGGCGCTTATTTCGACCCTTGCAAAGGGGAGATTGTCAAAGGACAATGCCCATGAACTTACAGAGCGTTTTTCGTGGAACTGTCTTGCGGATCAATATAGAGAATGGTTACATTTTTAGTGTCTGAGCAGATTTTTGTTTTGTTTGATGAGAAATTAATTATAAGTGTGCAAAACGATGATTATTTTTGATTTAGCCTGTATCTGCGGTTTTCAGTATGAAGGTTGGTTTAATGACCGTGATGATTTTGAAAAACAGCTGGAGTCAGGGATTCTGACCTGCCCGCAATGCGGCGATGTGTCTATTCGCAAGATTTTATCCCCGGTAGCAGTTCACACCGGAAAAGACCTGCGGATTTCCCACCCGAAGATTGAGGAAGACGAATCAAGTCAGGAGGCTGCAGCCAAGAAGGTCCTGATCCTGTTGCAGAAGTATGTTGAAAAAAATTATGAGGATGTTGGGGCCCAATTGGCAGAGAAAGCACTCAAGATGCATTACGGAGTCGAAACGATGCGGAACATCCGTGGAGTGGCAACCGCTGAAGAAGAGGAGTGTCTTGAAAAGGAAGGAATAGAGGTCCTTAAAATTCCCCTGCCAAGAGAAAAGGACGACAAGCTGAATTGACTGCCAGGATATGCTCAAAGCCTTTTTTTACAAACCGGAACGGTGAAAGATCCGCGAAACAGGTGAAGTGCCCTTGACAAAAGCGGGCTAACACCCGGAGCCGTCTTTAGCCTGGTCCATCAGCTTCCGGTCCAGAAAGCTGCATTCCTTGGGAGTGAGGTCAAAGCGGATTCCAGCATCTTTGATTACTGCATCTCTGGTTTTTTCGGGATACATGGCCAGGGTGTCGCAAATCCATTTCACCGCTTTTCTGATTCTATCTCCCTCAGGTTGTATGTCGACGTTTCCCATAATTTCTCTATGCTATGAAGTTTACTCGGGTTTAAGGATTATTCCGCCTAACGGTGGTATTGAAACAAGAACATGATACGGTGCTTCACCGTAGGCCTCATGGATGGGATCTTTGAGGGTCGGGTTCTTGACATCGGTGCCGCCAAAAGAGGTCAGGTCAGAGCAAAATACCTCTCTGTATTTCCTGTCAGAGGGGACACCTAATTTATAGCCGTGGTGTGCCTGTGGCGTGAAGTTCAGCACGCAGACCAGGTGATCATTTTTATTGTTTGCGAACCTGGCAAATGCGATGATGCTGTTATCAACATCCTTGAAATCCATCCACTTGAATCCTTCAAAGGAAAAATCGTCTTCCCAGAGCGCCGGTTCATTTCGATAAAAGTGGTTAAGTGTTTTGACAAATTCATGCAGGCGCCGGTGATTTCCTTCATGCTCCATGAGATGCCAGTCCAGGCTTACCTTGCAATACCATTCCGAATACTGTCCGAATTCGCCGCCCATGAACAGCAGCTTTTTACCCGGATGAGTCCACATGAAAAAGAAAAGCAATCGGAGATTGGCAAACTGCTGCCACGGGTCGCCCGGCATTTTGGCAAGCAGCGACCGTTTGCCGTGTACTACCTCATCATGTGAAAGAGGCAGGATAAAGCTTTCCGTAAAGGCGTAAAGCAGTGAAAATGTCAGAGAATTATGGTGGTGCTTCCGGTAGATGGGATCCTTGCTGAAAAAAGTAAGCATATCGTTCATCCAGCCCATATTCCATTTGAAACCGAAGCCAAGCCCTCCCTGGTCTGCAGGCCTTGAGACCCCGTAGAAACTTGTGGATTCTTCGGCAATTGTCATTGCGCCCGGAAACCGCTCGTAGAGAACGCTGTTCAAATGGCGGAGGAATTCTATCGCTTCGATGTTTTCCTTGCCGCCATATGGGTTTGGAATCCACTCCTTATCCTTTCTGCCGTAGTCTTTATAGAGCATGGAGGCCACAGCATCCACCCGGAGTCCGTCGATATGGAATTTGTCCAGCCAGAATAAAGCGTTGGCGATGAGAAAGTTTCTTACTTCGTTCCGGCCGTAATTAAAGATCAGGGTGCCCCATTCGGGATGCATTCCTTCCTGTGGATGCTGATGTTCGTATAAATGTGAACCGTCGAATCTTCCCAGGGCGTGACCGTCGGTGGGAAAGTGGGCCGGCGCCCAGTCAAGCAGGACGCCAATGCCGTTTTGATGGCAGCAATCGACAAAATACATGAAATCCTGCGGGGTACCGTGCCTGCTGGTTACAGAAAAATAGCCGGTTGTCTGGTAGCCCCATGATTCATCATAGGGATGCTCCATGATGGGCATGAGCTCGATATGGGTGAATCCCATTTCCTTTATATATGGGATAAGCGACTTGGCCAACTCCCTGTATGTAAGAAACCGTTCCGCATTACCGGGGTCTCGCTGCCAGGAGCCGAGATGCATTTCATAGATTGAGAAAGGTTTTTTATAGAGGGTTGACCTGTCGCGGTTATTGATCCATTCTTCGTCCTGCCAGGAATAGGTGTTGAGGTCCCAGACAATGGAAGCGGTCTTGGGGCGCAGTTCTGAAAAAAACTGGTACGGATCGGCTTTTTCATGGAGGCTCATGTCCTGAGCGCGGATTTCATACTTATATGCTTCGCCATGTTTGATTCCCGGGATGAAAAGCTCCCAGATTCCTGAGCCGCCCAGGGAGCGCATCTGGTGAACGCGCCCGTCCCACCAGTTGAAGTCGCCGATAACACTGACCCGTCGTGCAGAAGGGGCCCAGACTCTGAATATCGTACCGTCAACCCCGTCGATGGTGGTGGTGTGTGCTCCGAGTTTTTCGAATATCTGGTAATGATTGCCGGCATTGAATAGATGCCTGTCAAATTCGGAAAGCTGGGGGAGGTACCGGTATGGATCCTTGAAGGTCTTTCGGGAGTTATCGAAGCTTGTGATCTCCAGAAAATAATCGAAGGGTTCGGTATATCCGGTAATGATCAGTTCGAAGAGGCCCTCACTGCGCATTTTATACATGTCAAGGGACTGGTCGTTGGCGAGCACTCTGACGGATGATGCGTGGGGCTGGAAGGTCCTGATAATAGCTTCCGGCGGCGATTGATTAATTATATGGAGTCCGAGAACCTGAAAGGGGTCATGCTGGTCGGATTTAATTATTCTTTCAAGTTCTTTCTCAACGATAGTGGACACTCATTTCTCCTTCATAAGGATTGCTAAATATAAATAAAACTGTTTAACGGAATTGAAAGTAGTCTATCACAAGAAAAAAAGTAAATGCTATTTTTTTATTACCTGTCAAATTTTTCTAAACAGGGGTAAAGAATATGCCGATTGATAAGGCGATTATCTGGTTCTTTGCGCTATGCTGTTGTGATATGGTGAACACGGTATTGCCAAGTACCTGTGCCTGATATAATATAAGTTATCAAGAAAACTGAAACCAGGATCAACCTGGTTTTAGGATCAGAACGTTTATCCAGCACATTAATTATTTGATACCAATGGAATCTCTTAAAAACAGGTTTTTAATCGCTACTCCGCAGATGCCGGATCCCCGTTTTCAGGAACAGGTGATTTACATGTGCGTTCACAATGAAGAGGAAGGCGCAATGGGATTTATCATTAATCAGCCCACAGCGATTTCATTGGTTGAAATATTGAAAAGCGCTGAGATTCCTGTTCCGGATCAACAATTGCCGCCGGTTTATTTCGGCGGCCCCGTTGAACTTGAAGCCGCCTTTTTTCTGTATTCTACCAAAAATGCTTACCAGATCGAGCATCAAATCAACATAAGTGACTCGGTGAGTCTTTCCCGTGATCCGAAAATTCTGCGTGATATTGCTGCAAGCCGCGGACCAAGCGATTATATTTTTCTTCTTGGCTATGCTGGATGGGCGCCCGGGCAGCTGGAAAACGAATTGACGGTCAACGGCTGGCTTACCTTGCCGGCAGATTATGAAGATATTTTTCATACCCCGGATTCCCTCAAATGGCGAAATGTCGCCATGAAACACGGCATTGATATCGATCTTTTCGGAGATGAGATCGGTACCGCCTGAATCTTCTCCTTGTGCATCCTGATAAACCATGAGTGATTTTCAGTTTCTTGATAAAGACGAGGCATGTGAATGCCTGGCGCTGATAAAGCGTGTAAGCCTCATATCCGCGCCCCTTGCAAGCTCAGTGAGCTGGGGAAAGGGCACGGATCGAGGCCCTGGAGCAATTATAGATGCCTCAAAAGCTCTTGAGGTGTTTGATGATGAATTGAAAGTTGAAACCTTCCGGGCAGGGATTGAGACCCTGCCGCCGCTGCAGCTTGCAGGATTATCTGCTGCAGAAGCTTTGAAAATAATCGAAGAATCTGTGGATACGGCCCTTTTGCAAGATCGTCTGCCCGTTGTGCTGGGCGGAGAGCACACCGTCACCCTGCCGGCGGTAAGGGCCTGCGCGCGGCAATATCCCGACCTTCAGGTCATCCAGTTTGACGCCCATCTTGATCTCAGGGACAGCTACCAGGGGAATCCGTTGAGTCACGCCTGTGTCATGCGGCGCATCGATGATCTCGGACTGCGGTTCCTGCAGGTCGGCATCAGGTCATTTTCCAGGGAGGAATGGGATTTCATCTCAGGAAAAGGTTTGCAGCCGTATTTTATGGAAAGAATCCATAATGAGGAAGACTGGATGGAGCGATTTTGCTCGGAACTGGCTGAAAATATTTATATAACCTTTGATGTTGACGCCCTGGATCCTTCAATAATGCCTGCAACCGGCACCCCTGAGCCGGATGGGCTGACCTGGGCGCAGACCACCAGGCTGTTAAGAAAAATAATCCGGACCGGCAAGGTTGTGGGTCTTGATTTTGTCGAGTTCTCGCCCATTGCCGATAACCCCTCCGCCTCTTTTACCGTTGCCAAATTGATTTATCGGACACTTGGGTATATACTGTCTCCGTTAATTTCAGATTCAAAATAAACTGGATTAGTTGTTTATCGCTTTTGGGATTCTGTCAAAATGAATTTTTTATCCTTTGTGTCAAGGATACTTATCTAGTGCTGTAGATTTTAAAAAAATAGAGGAACAATAATTGGAAGAAGAAATTTTTGAATGCCAACAATGCGGCTATTGTTGTCAGGGAGAAACAACAGTTTCTCTGGATGATAATGATGTTAAGCGTATGGTTGATTATCTGGATATGCCCTTTGAAGAAGTTAAGGAAAAATATTTCCGGGTGACCGGTAATGTAACTCAGATGAAGACCGAAGACGGTCATTGTATTTTTTATGACAATGGCTGCACAGTTCATCCTGGGAGACCCTGGCGATGCGCGCAATGGCCTCTCCACCCGAGTATTCTTGGTGACCGATCAAATTACCAACCGATCAGCGGCTCCTGCCCCGGCATTAAGAATGAACTCGGCTATGATGAGTTCTGCAGAAAGCTGAAGGTTATTCTTGATAAGAAAAATGTTTAAGGAAAATCATGGATATCAATGAAAATTGAATTTCTGTTTATCGGCAAGACCCGCGAGATCTACCTGGCTCAGGGGATTGATGATTATTGCAAGCGTCTGCAACGCTATGTGAATGCAGAAATCAAGACCATAAAAACCAGCATCCGAAGTAACAGTTCCCCGGAAGTTCTTAAACTGGAGGAGGGCAAAGCACTTCTTGCCCGGCTTGAAAAACAATCCTATATGATTGCTTTGGATCCGGGAGGGAAGACCCTGACATCTGAAGATCTGGCCCGGGATATTACCAACCTTGAGAGTCAGGGAAGGAGATCTTTGTCGTTTATTATCGGAGGTGAGTTGGGACTGGCTCAGGATGTCCTGGCTCAGGCTGATTATGTATTATCGCTTTCAAAAATGACCTTTACCCATGAAATGGCCCGGATGATCCTGCTTGAGCAGGTTTACCGGGCCTACACGATCAAGGCGGGTACTAATTATCATAAATGATGGGCTTGTCTTTAAGCCCTGTGGATAAAAAGTCACTGTACTGAAAGGTTCACCACATAATATTCTATTGTATTGCGCAATTACTCGATGTAATCAGTCTTTTCGAAGTCTCATTGCATTCGATATTCGCAATCTGCGATTTCATCATTTATAAATAAGCCGATCCGATTAAACCAATAATGTTGTCTTATACAGACTCCACTGATTTTACCTCAGGTACTTCGGTGCGGACGAATTTTTCAATACCGTTTTTCAAAGTCATCTGCGACATCGGGCAACCCTTGCAGGCTCCGGTCAACTGTACTTTGACAATCCCGTCATCAGTAACATCAACAAGGACAACATCGCCACCGTCCTGCTGCAGAGTGGGCCTGACCTTGTCCAAAGCGGCCTGGACTTTATCTCGCATGGATTTTCTCCTGAATTAATGTTTTTTACAGATAATGGTGCAAACGCTCAAACGCAATCAAGTATTTAAGCATTGTATGAGTTTAAATTTCTATATAGCACAGGATGTTGAAAGTTGCCACCGGTGTTGAGGCAGTCTATACCAGGCCGATATCGCCAAGCATTTTCATGGCTGTTGTAAAGAGCGCCGCCCGGCCCGCATCGGTTCGCGCTTCAACGTAAAACCTGACTTTGGGTTCTGTGCCGGACGGCCGGATCATGATCCAGCTTTCGTCCTCAAAAATCATTTTAAGTCCATCGATATCAATGATTTTTTTTATGGTCTTTTCTTGATCACCGATGGCAACCCTTGAACCCACCGTATATTTTTTCAGGTTTGCCAGGGTGCCCAGGAGCTCTTCACCTTTGAGGCTGACCCGCACCGAATCGCGGTCCGGAAAATATTTTCCGTAAGTGTTTTGGATCTCAAGCAAGTAATCACCGAGGTTTTTATTCAGGGTCAGAACCATGTCAAGGGCAAGTATCAGGCCGATATAGGCATCTTTTTCCGGGGTGTGGCCGATAACGGTGATCCCATCTGATTCTTCAAAGCAGACAAGGGATTTATCAATCACCGGCTTAAATTCTTTAAATCCCACGGCGGGCTCGAAAATTTCTTCGTCAAAGGCCGCTGCAAGGGCGTTGGCGAAATTGCTGGTGGCCACGGTCTTTGCCACCATCCCGGTTTTTCGTTTGATTTCATGTAAAAAATGATAGGCCATGGCACCGAACTGGTTCATGCTGATTTCGGTTGTGCCATCGGTGAAACGGATGCGGTCCGCATCAGGATCAATGATCATTCCGAGTTTGAGTAGTTCAGGGCGGGAGTGAAGGGTTTCCATGACAAGCTTCATATTTGCCGAGGAAGGTTCCGGCGCAACGCCTCCGAAGGTGTAGTCCTGGTCGGCACGGAAAAGCAGGAGTCTTTCGCTGGTGGTATCCTTAAATATCGGACGGATGTTCACCCTGCTTGCGCCGTGCACACAATCAACCGCAACCACCAGATCATTATTTTCTATAAAATTATTGATGATGCCATCATAATCCAGGCCGTGACGGGTTTTGTTTTTGATGACCAGCTGTTTCCAGAGTTCAAGGGCATCTATATTTTTCATCAGAGCGGGATCGGGATTAATCGTGATCCGAGGGTTTTCGGAAATTATCGCCCGGGCTTTTTTGGTAATCCAATCAGTGAGAACCTGTGCGGCAGGGCCAGCGTCTGCGGCATTATATTTGAAACCCGCATATTCAAGTGGATTGTGGCTCGGGGTGAGATTGATTGAAAAAGCAGCTTTGAGTTCGAGCACAGCAGCTGAAAGGGCGCCGGTTGAACTTTCGCCGGCATAATGAACCGTAAAGCCGTTCGAGGTGAGCACCTCGGCTGTTGATTTTGCGAGCCATTCGCCGCCGAAGCGGTTGTCAAACCCCAGGACACATCCTTTGACTTTTGCTTCATCTAGGCTGTTAACCCCGAGAGGGCTGGCAAGTTGCGGATCCCTTTCAAGGTGCTGGTACAGAGAAATTATTGCCAGGGTAACCTGGGTTATGGATTGCAGGAAAAAATCTTTCCCAAGAATTCCCCGCCATCCGGAAGTGCCGAATTTGACAGGGGTGACCGGCTGGGAAGTGTTAGTTGAAATTTCATCCTGAACAAGGCGATATATTTCATCGATTTTATCCTGCCACTGTTTGGAATCCTTCTCAGGCGAGCTCTCTCGCAAGCCGACAAGTTTTTTTATGACGGCAAAATAATCGCTTTGAGCATGGTTTCCTGGAGTAATATGTTTTTGATACATTTCAGTTGCCAAACCATTGTCGTTCATGTCGGATTCCCTTTACGCAGTTTATCAAAGTAAGCTTAATTGAGCATGTAATAGTTTTGAAGAATAAAAACGGCATTAAAAAACACAATAATCTGGAAATCAATGCCATAGTTACTTAAGATATTCCGCGCCGCAATGCAAGGTTTCGGTTGACCACAGGGTCAAGATTAGATATACAGATTATGTATAATGCTTCAATCATTATCAGGCCTGAGAGTATTTTTTTTCCGTTCTGAAACTTTCAAAACCATTACTTGTAACCGATTGATCAACAGGAGAAAACAATGGCAGAAAAACACGATAGCGAATTAATCCTTTGGTTCGATGATATCTCAATTGAAGATGTGCCTCTGGTTGGTGGTAAAAACGCCTCTCTTGGTGAAATGTATCAAAATTTGACTTCAAAAGGTGTCGCTGTTCCACACGGTTTTGCCATTACGGCATATGCCTATCGCTATCTGCTGAAAGCCGCTGGCATTGAGGACGAGATACGGCAAGTCCTTTCTGACCTTGATACCGAGGATATGCATAATCTGGCAGAGCGTGGAGAGAAATGTCGTAAGATTATCCGCAATGCCAAATTCCCTGAAGATCTGCGCCAGGTCATTATCGAGGCATACCAGAAAATGGAGGAGGAGTACGGCAAAGGTGTTCCCGTTGCCGTACGCTCTTCAGCAACCGCCGAGGATCTGCCGGACGCCTCATTTGCCGGCCAGCAGGAAACCTACCTCAACGTCCACGGCTACGATAATATCATTGAGAACTGCCGGAAATGTTTTGCCTCCCTGTTCACCAACCGCGCCATCTCCTATCGAAAACACCAGGGTTTTGGTCAGTTTGACGTTTATCTGTCGATTACCATCCAGAAAATGGTTCGAAGTGATTCCGCCTCTTCCGGTGTTCTTTTCTCCATTGATACCGAATCGGGTTTCAAGGATGCGGTCTTTATCACCGGCGCCTGGGGATTGGGTGAGAATGTGGTTCAGGGGGCGGTCAATCCGGATGAATATTATGTATTCAAACCGACCCTCAAAGAGGGCAAGCGGCCCATCGTCGGGAAGCGGGTTGGTTCCAAAGAGATCAAGATGATCTATGATAACGATCCAACAACTAAAGAGCCGGTTAAGAATATTGCCACCACCCCTGCAGAGAGAGCTGCATATGTAATCACCGATGACGAGATTCTGCTGCTTGCCAAATGGGCCTGCATTATTGAAGACCATTATAATAAGGGAATGGACATTGAGTGGGCAAAAGACGGTGACGGAGTAAACGTCGGCACCGGCGAATTGTTTATCGTTCAGGCCCGTCCCGAGACCGTTCACTCGCAGGCATCCAAAGGGATCATGGAAACCTATAAGCTTAAAGAAAAGGGCAAGGTTCTTGCCGAGGGTCTGGCTGTAGGCACCAAGATTGGCAAGGGCATGGCCCATTGCATTGATGATGTCAAGGATATCAGTACGTTCAAGAAGGGTGAGGTTCTGGTCACCGATATGACCGATCCCGACTGGGAGCCGATCATGAAGATCGCCGCCGCCATCGTCACCAACCGTGGTGGTCGTACATGTCATGCTGCAATCATTTCTCGTGAGCTTGGAATTCCCTGTGTTATCGGGACCGGTGACGCTACTGAAAATATCAAGACCGGACAGGATATCACCGCATCTTCCGCCGAAGGTGAGACCGGTTACGTCTATGAAGGCCTGCTCGATTTCGAGGTCGAAAGACTTGATCTCGGCGACCTGCCGGCGACTAAGACCAAGATCATGATGAATCTGGCCATTCCGGAGAAAGCATTCACCGAGTGCCAGATCCCTAATGATGGTGTGGGATTGGCCCGTGAAGAGTTCATTATCAACTCCCATATCGGCCTCCATCCCCTGGCGTTGTATAACTACGAAGAGCTTAAGAAATCCAACGATCCTGAGAAGATGGAAATTGTCAGGAAGATCGACGATAAAACCGGCGCCTATACCGATAAAAAACAGTTTTTCATTGATAAGGTTGCCGAAGGTGTCGGCCGGATTGCCGCAGGTTTTTATCCGAAAGATGTTATTGTTCGTCTTTCCGACTTCAAGAGCAACGAGTATGCCAATCTGGTGGGAGGCACCCTGTATGAACCGCATGAAGAAAACCCGATGATCGGCTGGCGTGGCGCCTCGAGGTATTACGATCCGAAATACCGGCCGGCTTTTGAGCTTGAGTGTCAGGGGCTTTTAAAGGCCCGTAACGATATGGGCCTCAATAATATCAAACTTATGGTGCCTTTCTGTCGTACCCCGGAAGAAGGTAGAAAAGTCATTCAGGTCATGAAAGAATGTGGGCTGGTGCAGGGTGAGAATGGTCTGGAAGTCTACGTTATGTGCGAGATTCCCAGCAATGTCATCTCTGCGGACGCCTTTGCCGATATCTTTGACGGATTTTCCATCGGCTCCAACGACCTCACCCAGCTCACTTACGGTCTGGACCGTGACTCCGGTCTTATCGCCGGTATCGCAGATGAACGTCATGACGCTGTTAAGGATATGATCCGCATGGTTATTGCCACGGCCAAACGTCGCAAAAAGAAGATCGGCATCTGCGGTCAGGGCCCATCGGATTTTCCTGATTTTGCCACTTTTCTGGTTGAATGCGGCATAGACTCCATGAGCCTGATTCCGGATACGGCTGTCAAGACACGACTGGCTGTTCATGAAAAAGAAAAGGAAATGGGAATCGCTCCCTGAGAGAAATTCTCTGTAAATGTTTTAAACCAAGGGTGAAGGAGAATATTCTTCACCCTTTTTTATTGCCCTTCTTTCGTGTTCTGTTTTTCAGTTAAACTGAAAAGAGTTTAACGATAAGTATCGAACTTGGTGTTATAGAAGTGGTCCCCAAAATTCGGACAGTGAGTTAAGGTGAAAAACCACACACTGACGAAGAGGATCAAATGAGCAAAACGAAACGGAAACGGTATTCAGCAGAATTTAAAGCGAAGGTTGCCCTGGAGGCCATCAAGGGAGA